>JAGLDR010000004.1 GCA_023145475.1 bacterium | reverse complement strand
GCCTCGTCAAGAAGAGGCATATTTTGAGAGATTGATTGATATAAGTCTTCAACATTATCATCTCTATTTATTCTAAATTCACTATATATTTTCTTTAACTTCTCTTCCGCTTTTCCTGCACCTTTTAGATAGGATAACATCGCTCGAAAATTGGACAATCTTCTAAAAAAACCTCGTTTCTTTGGAATAGAAACACCTGGAACATCCTCACCAACCACCGAAAAATCAATATTTTCTTTTGTTGAAAGCAGGACATTGGGCACAAAGGTATAGAGGGCATTCACATCAAAAAAGAGACGGTTATAAAAAGAGTGAACAAAAACATTCTCTTCTCGAATCTCAGGAAAAACGCCAAGTGCCTTGTAAAACACCTGTAACCCATAATCAATAGAGCGTACAAAAGTCGAAAGTGTCAGGGGCGTTACTGGACCAGGCATCATCTCACCTATATTGCCGAGAGTATAGAGTGGCTCGGTGTAAAGTGGCGTTGTATCAAGCTCATTGATATGGACAGATGCGAGTGAAGTAATCGGGCGAAGCTGCAACCAAAAGAGAGCTCCATTTTCATCAATTGCCCACTCTAAATCTGCTGGTTTTCCATATAAACGCTCAATCTCAAGAGCTTGATTCGTCAACTCTAGAAATTGCTCACGACTGAGAAGCTCTGGATTACATTCATCTTTTCTCTCTTTGAGAAACGATATAGTCTCACCTTCTGATGTTCCAGACATCAAATCTTCACCAACTCCTTTCAGACAACTCAGCACCATCTTATCTCGCCTGTTTTCTGCTGGATCAGCGGTAAAAAGAACCCCAGAAATAGCAGAGTGAACCATCTTTTGAATCAGAACATTCATTCCTGAACTTTCATCCGAATGCAACGCTTTTTGATATGATTCTACACTCTTTGAATGTGCCGAATTAAAACATTTCTCGACTGCTTCACAAATCTCTTTTTCACCGCTACAATTGAGAAATGATCGGAATTGACCAGCAAAAGAGAGTGTGTCGCCATCTTCCGCATCAGCTGACGAGCGGATAGCATAGCTTGCGGGCGACAGAGTTGCTATAAATGTTGTAAGCTCCTCTTTTTGCAATTCTGTAACAAGATATGTTTGAGGAATACTCATTCCTATTTTCTTTAGGAATGCAAGACCTTGCGCCTTACCGCCACCCTCTGTTTTAATTTTATTAAGTGGTAATATCATCTTTTTTTATCCCCATTTCTGCAATTCCAATCCCTTTGACACTTCCGTAATGAAATTCAGATTTTGCCTCTCGAATGTGATAGACTCCATCCATATCAAAGGAGAAAAACTGTTGCATTTCCGTTTTGATTACAATTTTCTCTCCATTTAGTTCACTCTTCACTTCAAGTGAAAGTTCAGAAGGCAGAATCTCTTCTAAATCTAATTCATCAAACGAAGGCGTCTGCGCAAAAGTGGTATACTTCCCATTTGAAAAGATAAAACCAGCCTTCAAGTTTTTAACAAAACGATAATCAATCACGCTGACATTAAAAAATCGTCCATCATCTAAAATCCCAAGAAACCAAATATGTCTCTCCCAGTCGTTCCAGTTTCGTCGACCAAAACTGTGATCCCGAACACCTTTTAGCTTAACGGAAAACTCCTTTTCGCGCCACTGAATTGTGCCTGTTATCTCGCCACCTTGTTCATAATGAACAGTGTGTATCTCTTTGAGTTTCCTAAAGAAATAGAGACTCCACCGCTCTTTTGCAAGCTGAGATGCCACCTGCTTTGGAGAAGTTCCCTCTTTATCAAAATCCATAATCGGCGTCATTGACTTCCACTGCAAATTAATTTTTATCTCTCTCTCTTCACCATTTTGAAAAACCGGTCCGTCATAGGAAATGGTCCACTCTTCACCAGGTTTTTGACACTGATATTTTAAATTTCCTTGAACAAAACCCTCGCCCTCTTCCATCTTTCTATTTTCAAAGCCCCACACACCAAATCCTGGAATATCTACCTTTAACCAATTTTCATTTGATCGATTTGTCCTAAACGATTGACGAGTTACAAAAGAGAATCCATCTCTGCTTAAGCCAGCGAAATAACTACTATCATTGTAATCAAGTACCTCTGAATCACTCTGCTTTGTTTCAAGAATAGAGAGGGAAATCGCACGCTTTTTTTTGTGTTTCACCATCTGATTTGCCAGAAAACGCTTTAAAATCATATCTTCTCCTCTTAAAATTTCCTATTGTAAGATGAAAAAAACAGTGAATATGTTACAGATTAATTGTGCCTTCTGAAATTTTCTCAAGTGTCTCCCAATATATCTTATGTTCTTCAGCTAAAACACGCACAGCAAGTGATTCGGGAGTATCATCTGGCAATACGGGAATAGCCTTTTGGGCTAAAATATCACCTTCATCATATTCAGCATTCACAAGGTGCACTGTTGGACCGCTCTGCTTTGCTCCCGCTGCAAGAACAGCGCTGTGAACCCGCATTCCATACATTCCCTCTCCACCAAAATGTGGCAAAAGTGCTGGATGAATATTCAAAATACGATTGGAAAAAGCTAAAAGCACCTGAGAGCCTATCTTTTTCATATACCCTGCAAGAACAATAACATCAACGGCTGCATCATTAAGGATTTTCACTGTTGCATTATCTCTCTCACGCTCATTAGCGCCTGTGTTGTTGTTGATGATAAAAACGGGCATACCAAATGATTCAGCTCGTTTGACCGCTGTGGCATCTGGATTGTTACATATAAGTAAAGTTGGCGTTGCATGAAGATTTCCCACCGATATTGCATCTAAAATCGCCTGCATATTGCTGCCACCGTGAGAGGCAAAAAACGCTATTCTCATAATTATCTCCTCTATTAAACAGAGTATTTGTACATCATTTCATGGAAAATTGCAATAATACAGCCTCTCTTTATATCTTTTTCGATTATTTCTGATTAAAAAAAATTGACACTTTTTAACCTCTGTGTAGTATCTCGTCCTGTTTGGTGGCGAGGTAGCTCAGTTGGCTAGAGCAGCGGACTCATATCCCGCAGGTCGAGTGTTCGAATCACTCTCTCGCCACCACTTCTTCTTCTTTTTTCTCTTGACATTACTCTTTTCAACTCTAAAATCTTAGTGTTACTTTGTTTTAATAATAGAGAGAGGAGATTTCGATGAGACAATTTTTAATTCTTTTATTTATGTCACTATTTATTATGGTTTCCTGTGGCGACACAAACGATGATGCAAACACAGGTAATACCGCAGACACTGCTGACACTGCAGACACTGCTGACACCGCAAATACTGCTGACACCGCAAATACTGCTGACACCGCAGATACTGCTGATACTGCTGGAGGTAGCCGGTCAAAGAATGAGATGACAACTATACTCTGCAACAAGATGAAGGAGTGTGATACAGTAGCATACGAAGAATGGGGAGGCGAGCTCAACTGTACAAACAATATAAAAAGTGAAATTTTCACATCAGAATGTGATGTTTATGATGGTGAGGAGGCATATCTCTGCTCAACAACAACTGTCACCTGCTCCGATTTCTCTGATGCATTTGATGAAGATAAAAATGACCACTGCAATGCAATGTGTGCTAATGAAACTATTACCGCACATGATCTCTCTGTACAAGCATGTGCAAGAATCAAAGAGTGTGATACGACAGCATACGATGCACTCGGTGGCGATGCTGGTTGTGTTAGCTATTATGAAACGGAACTCTCTCCACCAAGCTGCAACAATTACGACCCTGAAGTAGGTTTCCTCTGTATCACTCACATGAATACTCTTGAATGCACTGAATATGTAGAAGAGACATTTGAACCAACAAATGAAGATTGCCTTGCCGTCTGTGATGATGATAGTGGAGACACCGCTGATACAGCAGACACAGCAAATACCGCTGACAGTGCTGATACAGCAGACACTGCACCACCAACAATGACAAAAGATGAGGTTGCAACCGCAGCATGTGCAAAAATAAAAACATGTGATCCAACAGCATATGCTAGTATGGGTGGAGACACGGGTTGTGTCCAAAGTTTCAAACAGGCCGAACTGAGCCCTTCAGAGTGCCCTGTCTATCACGATGAAACTGGCTATCAATGTGTGCAAGACGCAAATCTTATGAATTGTACAGATTGGAATGCTGCAATGGCAGGTGGCACAATGCCTCCATCATGTCAAGCGATGTGTAGTGAATCATAAGTTAGAAAAGTAAACTCCCAAAACGATTTGCCAAATATTTTTTTTCAAGTAAACTCTTCGCATACCTGTTTGATGGAGGATTTCATGATGAAGCGTACTTTGGCTCTTATTTTGTTTGTTATCTTTGTTTCGTGTGGTGGAAACAACGCCACAACGCCACAATCAGATGATGACACTGGCAACAATCACGACAGCACTACAACTGATGATGACAGCGTGGTTGATGATAAAATAGATGACGACACTATTGATGATAGCGATTCTACGCCACCTGTTGATGATGACAGTGTTGTCGACGAAGACGAGCAAAATGATGAAGACGCTCCACCTTCTGACACTTACACAATACATGTATCACTGTTTCCTGTTGCAGATGGCGCGGAACTCACCTTGAAATCAGGGGATAACACGCTTGATACAGTAACAACAGATAGCGCTGGCGCTGCTACTATCACACTGCACAAGGTCGACACCGGCGTAACAGCTGACACACTTCTTTGCCTTGAAAGCGGAAGTGATGCATCACTGTTTGGAGCTTGTTTTACGCTCGGCAAAGATGTTCAAACAGTCTATATAAATCCAATCACGACTCTTTCATACCGTTTTGCCAAAGCAGAGAGCTGGAACACTGTTACCGATTTCCTGCAGGCAGAAAAGATGGCACGAACAACATTTAAACTTGCAACAGGAGAGTGGCTGACAGATATCAACCCAGAGCTCTACTCTGAAATTTCAGAAGGTTTTGAGGTATTGCAAACTCTTACGCACAAAACAACGGCTATTGAAACTATTGAATCACTAATGGTTGAAGACAATCCTTACGCCACCTTTTTTGATGGATTTCTTGTTACAGCTGACGAAGAGATGGTCAATCTTGAAGGGGGAAGCAATCAAACTGAAATACGACTTGCAAACGCTTTGACTGCTGTTGCTCCTGGCTGCACTATTGAATGGCACTCAGCAGATTATACCGATTCTCAAATTATTACTGCACCTCTTGGCGCATCGTGGCCAGGAAACAAGATTATGCAAACAACACTTAAAATCGGTGGCGAAGTTGTTGCTGAAAAGAGTGTAACAGTTACCTTTTATAGAGAATCAGCTTCGGGAACAATATCTATAAAGAATTTGACGGATAACAAAGTTGTCGCTCTCAACGACTCTATTAAACTGCTTATGAAACAAGATATTACCGCTAAACTTGGCACAGCGACTGTTGATGAATTTTCATGGACTCTCTACGATACAGGAACAAGCCAATTTCTTAAGATGCTCTCTTTTGGACCAAGTGGACTGACTTTCACTAGTGAAGATGCACTCTGGATGATGTTGTCAACCAGTCAAATTATGCAGGGCGACCCTATTATGTTTGGAGTAAACAGAATGGAAGATGACAATTCCGTTGCAATTCTCCGCTCGGCACAAGGCGACCCAATTATGCTTACTTCTCAGGGCGATCCTATTATGTTTTCCGCACAAGGCGATCCTATTATGCAAATCTTTCAAGGCGATCCTATTATGCAAGGCGACCCTATTATGCAGGGAACCGAATCGGGAACAGTTTTGGTCACAAAAACACAGAATTTCTCCAATGTTACTATAAATACCCCTGCTCTGATGACAGATGAAACCAAAATCAAACAACAGTGGAAACGACAATCTGAGGCACAGGACAATGATTCATATATGACACCAAAAGAGTTTCTCAATCAGGCAATCAGTGCGAGCAATATGCCTCAAACAGAAAAAGACAGATGGACAGTAGCTCTTGCTGACGACTCTTTTTACCAATTTATCCCACTCGTTTTCAACAAAAAAACTGGTGCTTTTACCAATGGTGATTTTTTCGAACTTTACTACTGGACGACTCGATATATTAACCGTATTAAAATGCTTGACCCCGCTGTTCTACTTCAAGAAACAGGTGATATTACGCAGGCTTTAAGTTATTTTGCGGAACGGTCAACACAGAACAGTCGACGGCTCCCTATCTCTCTTCTTTTTGATGATACTCTCCGTCCTCTCAATGGATTAAACCACCTTGTCAGCACCAAAGACCTTAGTGCGTTAGCAGCCTCGGTAATGCTTTCAATTGATCACGCTCCTGATGAGGCATTTCGCGTATCTAGAAGTGATATGTTACTCCTGAGCAGATGGTTAAAAACAGATAGTGCCTCATCACCACTTCCCTCAGGAATGAACGATATTTCTGATGAAGATCAGCTTTGTCTCTGGTTGGCTGGCCACTCAACCACCGGAGATCCAGCAGTAGAAGAGTGTACGGACACTCCACTAACATTTGCTCTCGATGGTGGTGGAATGGTGACGATAAATGGAACCCCAGTCACTCCCGCAACTGCCCGTGCTGTCTTTAGTGGGCGTTTTAGAGCGTTGCCGGATAGGTACTCCGACAAAACGGCTCTCCAACTTCATAAAACACTCTATCTTGTGCTGAAATACGCACTTGAAATGAGGAAGGATAGTGACAGCAACTTAGCAGGATTTGAAGAAAGCCTTCGTAAAGTTACAGGAAATATGTTTGCCGGCGTTATTAATGACATCCATAACGATATGATTATCACACAAAACCTCTCTGATTGGATGGGCAAATCAGCGGTTGTTGATAGTGCGCAGCAATGTAGCACCGTCCTTCCACTTGAACAAGGAATTTGGTACTATCTGCAAGATACAAAGATTAAGATACCTACTCTCCTTTTTGATAACATTACCGTTCATGAGATTGTCTTGAGCGTTGATATGCAAAGAATATCTTACAAAAACACGGTACCTGATGATCAGTTCCCTTACTTTCAAGAGACAACGACATCGGAAAAGCTCACCTTTTCGCTTACCAATCCCGCTATGGTAAAATGGAAAGTTTTAGCAACAGATCCAACAATGAAAGTCGCATCACTTGATGATTTGTTCAGTGAAACTGATTTTAACGGCGTAAAAAGTGGCACAGCAAAAATCAGACTAACAGTGTTGTATAAAAACAGTCTGACACCTAAAATAGCTCAACGATTTGACACGCTTCTTCTCTATTTTGATACTGCATCACTTGGAGAGGAATCTGTTGCAAAACCGCCAAAATTGGCAAGCATTTATGGACAAGCTGGTTATATTAATGATATTTGGTTCTATCTTACTGGCGCGAAAGTCACTCTCAATCCAGGAACACTGGTGACACGGTCAGCAAAAGGTGATTTCAGTATTTCCTCAATCCCTCCTGGTCGACAGACAATGACGATATCTTACCCAGGATATTTTCCCTATCGCGGATCATTCTATCTTGCTCCGGGAGAATATAAGGCATTTGATAAGTACAAAATCACACTTGTTAAAATTCCTGAGGCACCTCTCTATGACAGTACCGCTAGCATCTATTTTTCTGATTCAGATGAGGGCAGCCTTAGTGGTGTAAATGTATCGATTGTTGATATGAATGACAGCGAAGTGTTCCACGATTCAAACACTGTAAGTAACTTTATTTCACCACTACTTGCACCAGGAAGTTACCTTGTAAACGCCACAAGAGAAGGATATTATCCTGTATCAGTAACAGTTGTTAGTGACGGTGGTGGCAGCACGATGGATTCTGTTTATATTCAGTTTGAACGCCTTAACGAGTGTGGCAACGGCATCGTTGAGACTGGCAACGGAGAGGCGTGCGACAACAACCAAGTCTTCTGTGACTTCTTTGGAGATCCTTTATATAACTCTAATATCCAAGCCAACTGTCTACCTGATTGTACAGGATATGACGAAACCGTCTGTACAATGTTTTAATAATACACTTGCTTTTTTTATTCGAATCCTTATAAATTCTTCTAACTATATCTCTCTGGGAGGGGAACAAGATGAAAAAAATTGTTATACTACTATTTCTAGCTTCTATCTTTAGCTCATGTGGCGATGGAAGCACCACACAAGACGATTCAAACGCTGGAAAGTGTGAAAATTCAGCAACTCAAGTGTGCGAATCTATTACTACTGATGGTGGTACTGTAACACTACTTGACGGAACAACTGGTCTCGCAGCGGTAACACTGCCAAAAGACGCGGTTAACAGTGAGACAAAAATAGGAATTAATCAACTTAAATCAGCTGGATATCCAGACAGCGACAAACTAGGAAGCGCCGTATACGACTTCGCTCCAAACGGACAGGACTTCTCACAACCAGTTAATATCGCTATAACTTTAACTAAAAATGTTCCCGCAAATCACACCGTTGCTATTGCACTTCTTGTGGACAA
>JAGLDR010000039.1 GCA_023145475.1 bacterium | reverse complement strand
CATCTTGGACGCGATCTTGTTAAGAATTTGAAATGATTATGTATTCATTGAACAAAATGCAAATATTGTAGGGGTGCCCCTTGTGGGTACCCAACTAGGTTTTATTCTTCTTCCAAAATGCTATTTATCAAATCAGAGACATCTTTGCTTTTAAGGACGCTAGAGTGATTTTCATTAAACCCTCGGACAAGCTTTGCCTCTTCTTGTGCATCAAGACGCAACTGGCTTAAAAGCGGCACGACCCCATCATTTGTTTCACCGTCGCCACTTGAACCACCTTTGTAAGTAAAAAGAAGCGTGTACCGAATTTCAGCAGGCAATTTCTCCTTGAAAAGTTCAGCAAGAAACTTGCTATCTGGGGCTAAATCTTTCCACACTGGCATAACAACAGGAGATTTATCAACACCTCGTTTTGCCCGCTTGTCTCCGTGCCATGGGGTCGAAATGGAGATAAACCGCTTGACAACACTGGTCTTACCATCTTTTAGAGTGTGGTTAATAAAAGAACGCGACACCAAACCGCCCATACTATGGCCAACCACATTAATCTCTTTAATGTTGTACTTGACTATCAACTCGGTTACTGAGCGATTCAAAAAGCGACCGACAGTATTGAGTCTCGGGCTGGTTGGATAGTAGAAAACCCACGGTTGAAACTTCTCTGTATCAAGCTGACTAATAAGATATTTGAAATCTTTTGGCGTACCATTTGTGCCATGAACAAAGAGCACTGGAATTTTATCAGGATCGTACTCTTGCAACATAAAAAGGCCAAATGGCACCTCTTTTATAAACCGCAAAGGATCCCACATTCCCATCGCGGAATTCTCTTCAGAAAAATACTTTTCATCAATTGAAACAACTTTCCCGATGTTTATTTTAGCGTTATTGAGCTTAATTGTGGCGTTTTTCTTTATTGCCTCAATAGCTGCAATCAGCTCTTGGTCCAGCTTCTCTGGAATGGTAAGTTTTATGTTTTCCAGAATCATACCTGATGCAATATCTAACAACTTTGAACGAACGATTCGCTCATTTGACTGATATTTCTTATCCCGATTCGTATCTTCATAAACAAACAGTCTATATTTTCCTGGCTCCATAAAAAGAACAAAGTCACCAGGCGTTTGCTGTACAACATAGTTGACAAGCTGGGGAACACCGGGCTCCTCTTTGATTATAGCAATGAGAATGGGGTTTTTGGTTGCAACTTCAGTTTTTATCGTGCCTGATACTTTGGCAAAATAACTCATCTCTTTGATATTTCGTTTTAGTGTCATCAAGGAACAACTTCCGATGACACCTGCAATCAAAGTCAGAATAACGGCTTGTTGAAATCGTCTCATATAGACCTCTGAGATATAGTACTCTTAGTTTACCTTGAAAGTGGTATCACTCTTCTCAAAAAAGTTGATAATTTGAGTTGCAGCGGCAGCACCAGCATTAACATTTGCCTCTTTTGTCTGTGCACCCATCTTTTTTGGTGTTGCAAAAAAGCGTTCTGGATAGTTTTCTTTGAGCTCTGCGGCAATCACAGGAGCAATATCAGTCAAATATCTAAAATCACTTCGAGCTGCAAAAAGTTTTTTCAGCCCCTCCTCGTCTACAACCTCTTTTCTTGCGGTATTAACCAGCGTGGCACCTTCTGGCATCTTGCTGAGCAAATCATAATTAATTGAGTTTTTAGTCTTATCATTTGAAGGAATATGCAGCGAAATATAGTTGCAAGTTGCATAGAGCTCCTCAACCGTATTAACCACGGTAACACCATCAGCTTCAATCTTCTCTTTTGCTACAAATGGATCAAATGCATAGATTTCCATACCGTATCCTTTGGCAATATCGGCAACTAATTTTCCAACATTTCCATATGCGTGGATGCCAAGCTTCTTGCCTTTAAGCTCTGTGCCTGCTTTTGGTTGAAACATGTTTCGTGCGCCAAAAACCATCATTCCAAGGGCAAGTTCAGCAACTGCATTACTGTTCTGACCAGGAGTATTCATCACAACAACACCTTTTTCTGTCGCAGCAGATAAATCAACATTGTCATACCCTGCTCCGGCTCTGACCACAATTTTCATAGCATCAGCTGAATCAACAACCTCTTTTGTCACTTTATCACTTCTGATAATCACTGCGTCATAGCCTTTCACGCCATTCACTAAATCGGCTTGCTCGCCATACTTCTCAAGTTTTGAAACTTCATAGCCTGCCTCTTGAAACAACTTTTCAATAGTGTTGACCGCTGCGGGGGCAAATGGTTTTACGGTAGCAATTAAAACTTTTTTCATGAGAAACTCCTCTAAGTGTGAACAACATTCAAGAGGATAGTAGACTTTCACGAGAAGATTGTCAAATTCTTTACTATGACAAAAGAAATTTATAGAATTAGAAATATACGATAGCTAACACAGAGGGTAGCTATGAGTTTTATAAACCAGTAAGAAGATTTTCAACACTGAGAATCAAGGTGGCATAATGGATTTTTTTAGTACCATATCACAAGGCGGAGTTATTATGGCTCCAATTCTGCTCTGCTCTTTAGTAAGTATGACCATCCTATTTGAGAGATTATACGCATTAAAACGCAAAAGAATTGTCGATAACATCGATCTTTATCAACATATCGCAAAAAACAACACCGATAAAGAGCTACTCAAAGAGACAGAAAAACACGAGGATCATCTTGCGCGTGTTCTCACCAGAATGTTGAAAGATGATATTCAAAGTGATATGCAAAAAAGTGCCGAACTCTACGGACAAGAGGCATCTGAAAGCATCTATTGCTGCACCTCTATCCCTGGAATCATGGCAACAATATCGCCGCTTTTAGGGCTGCTTGGCACTACACTTGGTATGATTCAAATATTTAATAAGTTTACTGAGGCTGGTGGCGACCCAATGGTTCTTGCTGGCGGAATCTGGGAGGCACTGATTACAACCGCTGCCGGTTTGACTGTTGCTATTCCCTCTCTTCTCATCTATCGCTATCTCCAATTTAGAGCTGAAAAAGCTGTTTCTCAGCTAGAATTTTCACTTTCACGCGTTCTCCTGCACCGAGAGAGTCGATGAGCCAGAAAAAACCGGACAGCGAATGGAAAGAAATCCTGACAACTGAACAGTTCCATATTATGCGACAAAAAGGGACAGAGCCACCAAATTCAGGCAAATACAATCACCTTTTTGACGATGGAATCTATCGTTGCAGCGCATGCGGAAGAGAATTATTTGATTCAAAAAACAAATATGACAGTGGCAGTGGCTGGCCTTCATTTGATGCAACCATCACTGAAAGTGTTGAACTTAATATTGATACCACCCTCAATATGCAGCGAATTGAAGTGGTCTGTGCAGAATGTGAAGGACACCTTGGACACCTCTTTTCAGATGGCCCAAAAACAACCGGTCAACGCTACTGTGTCAACAGTGCTTCATTGGCGTTTGAACCAAGAAAACAAGAAAAAACTGAACTGGAAACAGCAACATTTGCTGCTGGCTGTTTTTGGGGCATTGAAGATAGTTTAAGCAAAATCCCCGGTGTTGTTGACGCTGTTTCAGGCTATATCGGAGGAGATATCAAAGACCCCACCTATGAGATGGTGTGCACAGGAACAACAGGACACGCTGAAGCGGTACAAATAACTTTTAATCCAGCGGTAATTTCCTACAACAAATTAGTAGAAATCTTTTTCTCAATTCACAACCCCACACAATTAAATAGGCAAGGTCCAGATGTTGGCACCCAATATCGCTCTGCTATTTTTTATCATACAGACAAGCAAAAGAATGTTGCAGAAAATACAATAAAAACCCTGCAAAAATCGCTCCCAAATATCGTTACAGAGATTGTCGCAGCGCAACTCTTCTTTCTAGCAGAAGAATTTCATCAAAAATACTATAGAAAACATGGTGGAACCTGCCACATATAATCTGCAATTGACTTTATTTCTCAGAATACTATTATGTAACAGGTTTTGATTTTTAACAGATGGAGATTTCAAATGAAGAAAACCACACTTTTACTGCTTTTAGTTTTATCGTTTTTTATCATTTCTTGTGGTGGAGACGAAGAAGATTCAGGTAACACAGCTGACACTGCTGACACTGCTGAC
>JAGLDR010000038.1 GCA_023145475.1 bacterium | reverse complement strand
TTTTTTGTATTTTCAAAATCAATCTATTGTCGAGGTGAGGTTTCTCATCTGCCTTCATCTTTGCTGACAAAAACATCAGAGCGCTGTTGTAGTTTAAAATTTCCTTTTCGCTATCTCTTGCATTTTTTGGTGCTGATTTAAGTAACTTTCTTACTTCTGTCAGAGGAAGAGGGTTTCCCTCAATACTTGTTGAACTGTAGATGGAAATTTCAAGTGCCTTTTTTTCAAGATTGACAAGGATGGGCTGCGAGAATTTCTTAAAGTTGAGTTCAGTAACAATTCTTGAGATGTCAGCAATGTTCTGCAATAGGCTTGAAGTTATAGTGTATGTTGGGTTAAACATGACTTCCTCCATTTGAATTAGACGAATAATAGACGAATAATAGACGAATGTCAAGGGAAATGATTGTGTTGAATCTATAAAATCACCATCTCTGTTGACTTTTTGCAATCGATTAGTACATTACTGAGACTGAACTGACATGTCAGTCTAGTTTTTTGCTCAGAGGCTTTTGGAGGAGTTAATGAAAAGAATTGTAGTGCTTGCTAAGCAGGTACCTGACACCGCTAACATTACAGGCGATGCCATGAAAGAGGATGGAACAGTGAACAGAGCGGCACTTCCTGCCGTTTTTAACCCAGAAGATTTGCACGCACTTGAGTTTGCTCTCTCAATTAAGGATGAGACAGATGCAGAGGTTGTCGTGGTTTCAATGGGACCACCAAAAGCAGTGGAAATTTTGAAAGATGCCCTTTATATGGGTGCCGACAAGGTCTATTTAGTAACAGATAGAAAGTTTGCTGGTGCTGATACTTTAGCAACAAGTTATGTCCTTTCAGCCGTTGTTGAAAAGATTGGAAATGTTGATTTAGTTGTAGCCGGAAGACAGGCAATTGACGGCGATACAGCACAAGTTGGCCCTCAAGTTGCCGAAAAACTTGGATACGCTCAAGTAACTTATGTTGACTCTCTCGATGCGATTGGTGATGACTATCTCACTGTTTCTCGCGATGCTGAATATGAAACTCAAGTGATTGATGTGAAGTTGCCAGCACTGCTTACCGTTACAGAAAACGCAAACATTCCGCGTTATCCATCTGCTCGCCATATGTTGACCTATTTCAAATCAAATATTGCGTCAGCTTTTGAGGCTGATAGAGTTGAGAAGGCTGAAAAAATGGGCTTGGTAATTCCTGTGTTGACACTTGATGACCTTGGCATTGATCCCGAACGATGTGGACTGAAAGGAAGTCCAACAAAAGTTCATGCAATTAAAAATATTCAATTGACCGGTGGAGATTTGCAGCTTTTTGAAGCTAATCCGACAAGTATCAAATCCCTGGTTCATGAAATTATGAAGGACTATGTAGAGGTGTAGCTATGAAATGTATGGTATTTATTGAACGAAATCCAATAGAAAATAGTTTGAGAGATGTTTCACTTGAGCTCGCGTGGAAGGGATATTCACTGGTGAAAGAGTATGGTGGCGAAGTTGTTGCATTCTATATAGGAAAAGAGCTTCCCTCAGATGTTGATAAGTTATTTGAATATGGTGCAGACAAGTTGATTCACCACCTTGATGACCGTCTTGAGTATCTTCACTCTGAAGCGTACAAAGAGATTGTTGTTGATATGGTGCGGCAAGAGTCTCCTGATATGGTGCTTTTTGGTGCAACACACACCGGTCGTGACATTGCTCCACTCGTTGCAAGTATTCTTAAAACGGGATTGACCGCCGATTGTACACAACTTTATCTTGATGAATATAAGGATAAGGGAACCATTCTCTATCAAAAACGACCAGCGTTTGGTGGCAATATTCTTGCAACAATTGTTACGCCAGAAGATCGTCCGATGATGGCCACTGTCCGTGAGGGCGTTATGCCACTCCCTGAGTCTGGTGACAAGAAAGCAGCGGTGACGGTTGCTCACACAATGGAGCTGAAGAACGATTGGTTTAAATATACAATCAAAGAGGTTGTTCCAGGAATTAAGAAGATAAATCTTGGTGCACACGATGTTATTGTTGCTGGTGGTGCAGGGATGGAAAGCAAAGAGGGTTTTGCGATTCTTCATCAGCTTGCTGACGCACTTGGTGGCGAGGTTGCCGCAAGTCGTGCTGCAGTTGATTTTGGTTTTACTAAAAAAGAGAGGCAAGTTGGTCAAACAGGTTCAGTTGTTCGTCCAAAACTCTATATTGCTGTCGGAATTTCAGGCTCTATCCAGCATCGCGCTGGTATGGAAGATTCAAAAAAGATTATTGCTATCAATAAAGATGCCGATGCCCCGATTTTTGGCATTGCCAATATGGGCATTGTCGGTGATTATCGTGATGTTATTCCGGTAATGATTAAGTATTTAAAGGAGGACTGATAATGGCTGGTTACTATACTAAAAATAGAAAGTTTTATCTTGAGAC
>JAGLDR010000037.1 GCA_023145475.1 bacterium | reverse complement strand
AATGCTGGAAAATTGTGTGAGGAGTTTATCGCTCCACGCGCTGAAGAGGTTGATGAATTAGGCGCCACTTTGAAAGATGGTGTTGTTTCATGGGCTCCTGGTACCCAAGAGAATATGAAGGTGTTAGCACAGGCTGGATTGATGGGCGGGATTCTTCCACGAAGATATGGCGGACTTAATATGCCTGTTACCGTTAACAATCTGGTTGTTGAGATGGTGAGCCAAGCTGATGCTAGTTTGATGAACCTTTTTGGTCTTCAAGATATTGCTGTTACCCTCTATAAATTTGGAAATGAAGAGCAAAAAAACAGAGTGCTTCCTAAATTTGCGAGTGGCGAAGTTTCAGGCTCAATGGCACTGACAGAGCCAGATGCAGGCAGTGATTTGCAGGCAGTGACGCTTAAAGCAATTGAAAAAGATGGCAAATGGTATCTTGACGGTGTTAAGCGATTTATAACAAATGGAAGTGGCGAAGTTTCACTTGTTCTTGCACGAAGCGAAGAGGGAAGCAAGACTGGTCGTGGCTTGAGTATGTTGCTTTATGAACGCGACAGAGATAAAAATATGGTGGTTCGTCGTATCGAAAATAAACTCGGTATTCATGGATCTCCAACGTGTGAATTGCAGTTTAATATGGCTGAGGCAGAGCTTGTCGGCAAGCGTCGCTTTGGTTTGATTAAATATGTTATGGATTTGATGAATGGTGCCCGTCTTGCTGTTTCAGCACAGGCGCTTGGGATTGCTCAGGCCTCCTATAACGAAGCAAGAAAATATGCAACAGAACGCGAGCAGTTTGGTAAGAAAATTATTGAAATGCCTGCTGTTTTTCAGATGTTGCTGCATATGAAAGCTGAGATTGAGACATCACGAATTTTGTTATATCATACCGGTCTTTCGGTTGACTATCAAGAGATGTATGAACATCAACTTGAAGCGGGAAAACCAGTTAAGAAAGAGTTGAAAGCGGCAAAAGTTCGCGCTGCATTTCTCACACCTCTTGCTAAGTTTGTTACAACTGAAATGGCAAATAAAGCTGCCTACGATGCCCTGCAAATTCACGGTGGCGTTGGCTATATGAAAGATTTTACGGTGCAGAGACTCTATAGAGATGCTCGCATCACTAACATCTATGAAGGAACAACGCAGCTGCAAGTTGTAGCGTCAATTGGTGCTATTACTTCTGGCTGGTTTTTCACAGAGATGGAATCTCTTGCTATTTCTACGCTGAGCCGTCTTTCAGAAGAGGGCAGACAGTTTGCGAAATGGGTTGAGGATTTCAAAACGCTGGCATCGAAGGTAAAAGAGGTAGAATCTACTCAGTTTCATGCGTTTGTTGCGGGATATCTTGTTGAGACAGCTGCAATTTTGTATCGTCTTTTTCTCTTTCTTCCTGTTGTTGAAAAACATGAGGAGAAACAAGCTGTTTTTGACTTTTTCTTTAATGATTCAGCGGTTAATATTGCCAATCTACGCAATCGTGTAGAGACGCTTATCGCAAAAAATAGTTCCAATTTTTCTGCTATTACTTCGTTTATTGACGAAGATGAATAGCTGAAGCTTCTCGCTTTCTAGCATTTGTTGTGTTTGGTGGTAGTTCACAATAATATATATGCTTGAAGGCGAGAATGATTACTCCAACAGAACAAGGTCAGCTGAACAAGACGCCCAAGTTGGTCATCCTACGGATTGTTAAATATATTTACGCTTCATTTTTTTGCGTGCAACACGCTCCTTGCGTATAATGAGATGCATTGTTGC
>JAGLDR010000036.1 GCA_023145475.1 bacterium | reverse complement strand
TGAATAAGGTCTTCTCGGCACTAATCAATCCTATCGAATCTAATGGTGGAGATGTCGTCTTTTTTGCTGGCGATGCCTTTGCTGTCTATTTTCCTGACCATTTACTCCAGCAGGCGTTGCAAGTAACATTGCAAATGCAGCGAGATACAAAAGAATTTTACGCTATTGAGACACAGTTTGGCTCATTTTCCCTCTCTGTCCGTATTGGTGTTGCTGTTGGTCGTGTTTTGTGGGGTGTTGTTGGTGACGAAAGTTCTGGTACCTGGTTTATTCGTGGTGGAGCACTTGATTCCGCCGCCGATGCCGAGCAAAATTGTGGTTTAGGCGAAGTGTTGCTTGATGCGTCCTTGAAACCATTTCTAACGCCAGAGATTGATGTTGTCGCTGAGAAAGATGGCTATTTTATATTAAAAGAGATGCGTGGCGTGCAAATAGGGAGTATGGCTGAGATAGAAAACGATGCATACGCCCGCTATTTTGTTCCAGAAAAGGTGAAATCTATTACTGCCTCGGGTGAGTTCCGTGAGGTGGTCTCTGTTTTTATATCGTTAAATGACCTTAATACCTATGAAGAGATTGCCTCTTTTATGACGGTAGTTTATGAATCGGTAACCCACTTTGGTGGTTTTGTTAGTGGTATGATATTTGGTGAGAAAAACGGCTATATTTTGTTGGTTTTTGGTGCGCCAACGGCATACGAAGACAGTCGAGAACGGGCAATTCGATGTGTTGATATGATTCGCGCTCACCACTCGCACCATTTTGCTGCGGGAATGTCATACGGGATTGTTTTTGCAGGTTTTGTCGGGTCAAATGAACGCTCAGCGTACACTGTTCTTGGTGATAGAGTGAATCTTGCCGCTCGAATTTTGATGAAGACGCCTCCTGGTGAAACATGGATTGCAGCTGAAGATAGAGGGAAGCTTGGGCAGACATATCTGTTTGATGAGGTTGGCGATTTCTTTTTTAAAGGAATTACTAATGCGGTAACAGTAACTAAATTTAAGGGGCGACGACCAATTGTTGCACCAATTGCATTTTCAACTCCTATGATTGCTCGTGAAAAGGAATTTCAGGCAATTCTAGCAACATCTAAAAAGCTTCTCCGTGGAGAGTTTGGCGGGGTTATTGCTATTGAAGGAGAGGCGGGAAGTGGAAAAAGTCGTCTAGCAGCTGAAGCTGCTCACGCAATGCCTGACCGCATTACTCCTGTTATTTTACAATCTGATGCACTCCTTGCTCAGTCACTTAACCCTTTTATCTCATTTTTCTCTAGAACTTTTTCAATTCTTTCGCTTTCTGATGAGGAGAAAAGGCTTGCCGCATTTAAAAATGCATGGCACTCCTTTGCTGATACTTTGCAAGCGGGAGATGATGATTATGCACAGACTGTTATTGCCGATTTGCACAAAGCAAAGCCTTTTTTAGCAGCACTGGTCGGTATTGATATTGAGCATGATGAACAATATAAAGATATGAGTGCAGAGGAGCATCTTACAAAGACACGGTTAGCCATCAGAGCGTGGTTTAGAGCGTGGGCGCTTATCGAGCCACTCCTTCTTATTTTTGAAGATAGTGAGCATATGGATTACGATTCCCGTGAAGTATTGCGGATTTTCCCAAGACAGTCTCAAAAGTTTCCCATAACTTTGCTGTGGTTGAGTCGCCTCAATGAGCGACAAGAATTTAATGAGCCACCTTTTGATGATGATGTGAGCTATAACAAATGTATTCTAGAAGGGTTTGGAAATAGTAGCAGCTTTGATTTTATAAAGAATTATTTACAGGCTGAACCTCATGAGTCTCTTGTCTCGTTTATTGCTGAGAAGAGCAACGGTAATCCCTTCTATATTGAGCAATTGCTGAGCTACCTGCAGGCACATGATCTTCTGCAAGAGAAAAATGGCTTGTTGATGCCAATCTCTGCTGATATTGTTCTGCCAAGTGAGATTAACTCTCTTTTGATGGCTCAAATTGATCGGTTGACTCTCACACTGAAAAAAAGTGTTATGGCCGCTTCTGTTCAAGGTGTTGAAATAGATGTGAAACTTTTGGCTCATATTGTTGATGATGTTGATATTTCTGCAGTTATGAGTGATGGGGAGAGGTTGGGTCTTTGGCGAGAAGTTGCCGAAAACAGTTATACTTTCCGCTATCCTCTTCTTCGTGAAACTGCCTATGAAATGCAGTTGAAATCAGAGCTGAGAAAGTTGCATTTTGAGATGGCAGAATCTGTTATTTCACTCTATGGAGAGCAACCGGAGAGGTACAATACTTTAGCGTTTCACTATGATCGTGCTAATATTCGTAACAAGGCAATTCACTATCTTCGCCTTGCTGCAAAACGGGCGGAAGAGCACTCCTATAACCTTGAAGCAATCGGTCACTATTCACGATTGACAGAGATTGTTGAAAACAGAGAAGAGCGGATTGCGATTTCTATTACTCTTGGTTCTCTCTGTACTTTGAGTGGGGAGTGGGATAGGGCTGAAGATGTTTTGAAACACTCATTAGAACAAGAAAAAGAGCTTAAAAATCCTCTGCTTGAGGCTCGCATCAGGCGAAATCTTGGATATTTGTGGCTTGAAAAAGGGAAGTATACAGAAGCTGATGATATGTTACATACGGCTGAGGATATTTTCACAAAACTTGATGAGATGGCAGGAGTGAGTGAAGTGCTTGGCTATCGTGGATTGATTCACTACTATCGTGGTGAGCTTGATGCGGCAATAGCACTGTTTAGAGAGCAACTTGAAATCGCAGAAAAATGTGGGGATTTAAAGACTGTTGCGCATGTTAATAGATATCTTGGCGGCGTTGCTTTTTATAAAGGTGAGTTGAAGAAGGCATTGACCTATTATGAAAAAAACATGGAGCTTGTGACAGAGCTAAAGGCGGAGAAAGATGTCGGTGTTGCCTATAATAATCTTGGTCTTGTCAATTCACATATGAAAAATCTAGAGCAGGCACTTGACTACTATAGCAAGGCGATGGCAATTCACGAAAAATTGGGTCTTGGTCAGTATATTGTGCCTACTGCTAATAATATGGGTGAGCTGTATACCTGGCTTGGTCGATATGAAGAGGCTGTTGACTCTTTTTCTCTGCAACAGACAATGGCACTCGAAATGGGGAATCGCCGTCATGTTGCAGTTTCAAATAATGGGCTTGGCAATGCCTATAAAGCGATGGGCTCTTTTGAAGTTGCTGAACAACACTATGAAAAGTCAGTTGCAATTGCGAGAGATATGCCACTGAAAAATTTGCTTGTTGAATTTCTGTTTGAGCGAGCAGATTTATATTTTAAGATGAGCCGTTTTAGTGATGCGCAGGAGCTTACACAGGAGGCATCAGAACGCTGTGTTGACACCGGCAGAAACGATATGTTGTTTCCTATTAATTTATTGCGTGCTAAAATTGCTGCTCACTTTGAGGAGCCATCAGCAGAGAGAGATATTCGTCAGCTTCTTGTTGAGAGTGAAAAGGTTGAGCATTGTGCTGAGTGTCACTTCTATCTTGGAACACTTTTTAATGATTCTAAGAGTGTTGAAGAGGCAGAGAAACTCTATTTTGAGCTTTCGCAGACAACCCCGTATCTTCTTTATATTACTCGTGCTCGTGAGTTAAAAATGATTCTAGAACAAAGAAACCTAAAGAAAAATTAACAAACTTCTCCTTGAGATTACTGAGCTGAAGAACTTATTCTTGATATGATTGATTATACGAACGATTTAAAGTATATTATCTTTGCAGTGTAGACTGCTTTGGGTGCGGAAATATCAATCAACGGGGGCGTGATAATGAAAATCACACTTGATGGGAAAATACTCTCTATCGACAAAAAGATGACAATTCTTGAACTGTGTAGAGACAATAATATTGAAATACCTACACTGTGCCACATGGATATGTTCAGCAGAGAAGATGCGGGAAAAAACGCTTCTTGCCGTCTCTGTATGGTTGAGGTCAGAGGGAAGCTCGTGCCATCTTGTGCTACTGATATTTTTGATGGAATGGAGATTATAACAAAAAATGATCACATTTTTGAAGCACGCAAAATGGTGCTTGATTTGATTGTGAGTGATCACCCGCTTGACTGTATGACTTGTGAGGTTGCAGGTGATTGTAAGTTGCAAGATTACTGTTATGATTATGATGTAAAAGGGACAACCTATCCTGGTGAAGAGAATCATTTTGAGATTGATTTTAGCAATAAGTTTTTCTATCGAGAGCTTGATAAGTGCATTCTCTGTAAGCGATGTGTCAATGTCTGTAATGAGTTTCAAGCATCTGAGGCACTTACTGTTGCAAATCGTGGCTTTGAAAGCAAAATTGCTGTTGAATATGATAGAGGAATGGGTGATAGTGCCGTCTGTGTGAATTGTGGTAATTGTGTGAGTGTCTGCCCTGTTGGAGCGCTTGTTCCAAAGTCAAAAGTGAAGTTCAGAGCGTGGGAGACAAAGAAGATTCCGACCACATGCAGTTATTGTGGTGTTGGCTGTCAGATGAATCTCGTTGTAAAGGGTAATACTGTTGTTGATGTTGAGCCACTTAATGGTGCTGCAAACAAAAATCTTCTCTGTGTAAAAGGAAAGTTTGGCTATAAATTTATTGATCACCCCGATAGGTTGACGACACCACTTATTCGTAAGAATGGAAAGCTTGAAGAGGCATCATGGGATGAGGCGTATGAGCTCATTGCTTCAAAATATCGTGATGCAATGTCAGAGGTTGGCCCTTCTGCATTTGCCGGTCTTGCCTCTGCCCGCTGTACCAATGAGGATAACTATCTTTTCCAAAAAATGGTGCGAGCAATTTTTAAGACAAATTCAGTTGATCACTGTGCCCGCCTTTGTCATGCTTCAACTGTATCAGGCCTTGCTGCCACATTTGGTAGTGGTGCGATGACAAATTCGATTGATGAGATTAGTGAGACAGATGTGATTTTTGTTACTGGCTCTAATACGACAGAGACTCATCCTGTTATCGGCTCTCGTATTCGTCAGGCAGTCAAAAAAGGTGCAAAACTGATTGTTGCCGACCCAAGAAGGATTGGATTGTTTGATAATGCCGCAGTCGGAATGCAGATAAAACCAGGCACGAATATTGCTCTTCTCAATGGGTTAATGCATGTTATCGTTGAGAATAATTTGCAAGACAGAGAGTTTGTAGCGGCTCGCACTAACGGTGTTGAAGAGTTGTATGAACTGTTGAAATCCTATACTCCTGAGCGTGTTGCAAAGATTTGTGGAATTGAAGCAGATGATATTGTAAAAGCTGCCCTTCTTTTTGGAAAGGCTGATAAAGCCTCTGTTTTTTATGCGATGGGTGTAACGCAACATGCGACAGGAACGCAGGGCGTTATGAGCATTGCAAATCTTGCGATGTTAACAGGAAATGTGGGCAGATCGGGAACAGGTGTCAATCCACTTCGCGGGCAAAATAATGTGCAGGGTGCGTGTGATCTTGGTGGATTGCCTAACACCTATCCTGGCTATCAAAAGGTGATTATTCCAGAGGTGAAATCAAAGTTTGAAAAGGCGTGGAATGTGACAGGACTCAGCGATAAAATTGGTTTGACCGTTACTGAAATTACGCAAGAAATATATGATAAGAAGATTAAGTTTCTCTATATTATGGGTGAAAATCCAATGGTCAGTGATCCAAATCTTGATCATGTAGAAGAGGCCTTTAATAGACTCGATTTTTTAGTCGTTCAAGATATTTTTCTGACTGAAACAGCCGCACTTGCTGATGTTGTCCTTCCTGCGACCTCTTTTGCAGAAAAAGAGGGTACATTTACCAATACTGAGCGCCGGATTCAACGGGTCAGAAAGGCGGTAAATGCACCAGGCGAGGCAAAAGCTGACTGGACGATTCTTAGTGAACTTATGACAAAGATGGGATATGAAACTCACTATGATTCTGTTGATGATATTATGGATGAAATTGCGACAGTAACGCCGATTTATGGTGGTGTCAGTTTCAAACGATTAGAGAGCGAATCTCTTGCGTGGCCAGTTAAAGATTTTAACCATAAAGGGACAAAATTTCTCCACGAAGGTGAATTCGCACGAGGAAAAGGTGAGTTTAAGCCAGCAGAGTATGTCGAGCCAAAAGAGTTGCCAACTGAAGAGTATCCGATGATATTGACAACAGGGAGAATTCTTCACCATTATCATACAAGAAGTATGACAGGGCGCGTTGAAGGGATTGATGAGCTCTATCCAGAATCATTTATAGAAATTCATCCCGAAGATGCTGCAAAATTAGGAATAAAAGAGGGCGAAATGGTCAAGGTTACCTCTCGTCGCGGTGCAATTGAGACGAAGACTTTGATTACTGATAGAGTGGCACTCGGCTTGGTATTTATGCCATTCCACTTTGCTGTTGGTGCTGCTAATCGTCTGACTTCAAGCACTCATCTTGATCCAATTGCAAAGATTCCGGAACTGAAGGTAAGTGCTGTAAGAATAGAGAAAATATAAACTTCTAATGCGGTTGTTATATCAAATGGTGAGTCGTTTAAAAAGGTGGCTGAAAAAGTCGTCGCATATTGATATTATAAATGTGATGATGCCTCTGATACCCTTTCTTATTGTTGAAATTCTTTTTTTATCCGTCGTACAATATAAACATGAGTTTCATCTTAATGCCCCTGTTTTGTGGGAGGCCCTTTTTGAGAAAATACTGTTTGATGCGGTAGTTTTCTGGGGCGGGACAATGGCGTTGTTTTTTGTTACTCGAAGCCGAATCGTGGCGTTTTTATATGCGTCATTTTATCTTCTTGTTACCCTTACTGATAGTGCGATTTATCTTTTTGGGAACACGCTGCTCCAACGCCACCATCTCAATTTAATCTCTTGGTATTCCATTGGTGGATTTCTCTCGTTTGGTCTTGTTGCGATTATTGCTGTTCTTTTTCTCTCTTTTTTTCTTACATGGAAAACAGTCAAGAAGATGGCATCTGAGCCACTTATCTATCCTCTATTAGTGTTGATATCGCTTGCTCTTATTGTGCAGTTGACTCAAGTTAATGAGCTGATGATTAAGCGCTCGGAGCGACATTCAAAGCACTTTAAAGATGAAAGCGACAAGCATCAACATTATCTCCTTCGCTGTCATAATGATCAAATTCGCTATGTGAGACAGAACTCTTTGGTCCATTTTATCCAAGAGGTGGCGCAGAAAGAACGCCCTGAAAAATATAAGGTTATGCGCACGACAAAGCCATTTGAAAAGACAATTAAAAAGTGGAATTTAGCATTGGGGACGCGTGAATATGCTCCACTTAATCTTAAAAAATTCAAAAGAATTATTCTGTTTGCCAACGAATCTTTGAGCCTGGATCTTCTCGCTGGTCACAACCCTCATATCGGTGCAGAAAATGCCGCTTTTCTTGATGCTCCTCAGCAGAAGAGCAGGACATTTGATAACTACCATACGACATCGGCACCTACTCTGCATGGCTTGACCGTTGCTTTGAATAGCCATCCTAATTATCACGCTATTCTTAATGGAAAACATTTTGCAGATTCACTTCCTAATATTTTGCAGAAGCAAGGGTTTACCACCGTTTTTCTTCGGGGCGCATCAAAATTTTATGCGAAAGAGAATATTATTTTCAAAAATTTAGGATATCAGAAGATTATCGCACGAGAGTTTTTTGAAAAACAGAAGATATATGATGACTTTATTTTTGAGTGGGGAGTCTCTGATCGCATCGTATTTAATCAACTTATTCCTCTTTTGAAAGAGCACAAAGATGACTCTATTTTTGTGACAGTACTTGGGATTAATACACATCCACCAAACGGTCGATATGAGTCTGAACGGTTTTCTGATTATCCTCCCTTTCCTGAAAAACTAAAAAAGCTAGGGAAGCCATACTATTTTTTACGAGCAATTCAACAGCTTGATTATGATTTACAACGAATTTTAGAAAGAATGGAAGCTGAAGGGCTCTATGATGAGGAGACGCTCGTCATTATTACCGCTGATCATGCCTGTCCATATAACTCGGTAACACGCCATCTAAAGGGGTTTCCTAAACATAATATTGGACGCATTCCGCTCCTCTTTTTGACCCCTGCAAAGTTGCCACCTATCCGTCGGCATATCCTCTCCTCTCAGCTTGATTTTGCTCCAACTATTCTCCACCTTCTTGGAGAGAAGATTCCGCAAGGATATTGGGGTGATTCTCTCTTTTCTCAGCGTAAAAGAGAGCAGAAAATAGGGTTTGAAAGGAAGATAATATTTTACACTGATAATAAAACAGAAAAACGGCTTCACCATCGCGGAAAAAGTGATTTTATGAAGCTGTTTGATACCGTTATTTACGATTCTAAATAGGTAATTTGTCACGAAAATCAGAGTCAAATCTTGACTGAGTATTACAAGGTGATTTTTTTGTCTGCGAGTTGCATCATCAGTGGATGGTGAGTGGATAGCAGAATGGTACTGCCATCTTGCCGTAGTTCGTCAAGAAGATTGTAGAGATGGAGAATATCATTGCTATTTTGTCCTGCGGTGGGTTCATCAAGCAGATAGAGTGTTACCCTTTTATCTTTTAAAAGCAGCTGTTTGAGTAGTGATATTCGAATTTGTTCTCCATGGCTAAGCGAGGTTGTAGATACTCCAAGTTTAAGATGTCCAACCCCAGCTGAGAGAGCTTTTTTCAGTGCATTTGCAATCTTTTTTTCTTCTGAAAAGAGTGTAAACGCCTCTTTTATGGTTAAATTCTCGATTTCACCTATATTTTTTGTCTGATATGAGAGTGCCAGAGCCGCATTATTGTATCCTGTCCCATTGCACAGTTCACATTCTGTCTCGGTTTCAGCTATAAAATCGAGTGTCATCTTTTCTCTTCTTTGTCCTTTACAAAGAGGGCATGCTCCTTGTTTTGAAAAGCGTGAAAGAGAGGATGGAGAAAAGAGGTCTTCGCCACTAGTTAAAAGCTTTTTAATAGGCTGCGCAATCCCAAGAAATGTATAGAGGATGCCACCTGCGAGTGAAAATCTTCTCTCAGAGATGAGTAACTCTTTGATAGTTGCACTTTTTTCCATCTTTTCGCAGTGGTGAGCTCTGTTTGCTCTGAATGAGGGGGCGATAACATCAAAAAGGAGTGTTGTCTTTCCACTTCCTGAGACTCCTGTGAGTGCGGTAATTGTTTTTGAGAATAGCACTATACTTTTTTTTTGTATGGTCCGAAAAGAGATATTTGAGCAGGAGAATATCGGTGTGAATTGAGTAATTTTACTTTTTGTTTCAGCGTTATTAACGCTCTCTGTTCTTGGTTTTCCTCTATAGAGTATCTCACCGCCCTCGTTGCCTGAGGAGGGGCCAAGCTCTATCTGATAATCTGCGTTTTTTATTACTATTTCAGAGTGATCAACGGTAATGAGTGTACTAGTCTGTGCAATCTTTTTCAGTATTTTCACAATTCCAGGGAGTTCCGAAGGGTGAAGACCATCAGATGGCTCATCAACGAGATAGGTAATGCCACTACTTTTTGATGCCACAAGTGAGACAAGTCTCAGGCGAGTCATTTCACCATTTGAAAGGGAATCACTCTTTCTTTGAAGTGAAAGATGTCCTAGACCGACTTCGATAGCAGCATCTAGTATTGCTGCCATCTCTTGGTAGATTGCTTCAATGATAGTGCTCTTTTTTGAGTGGTAAAGATGTGTGAGAAAGGAGAGCGTTGAGCTTATCGGCATTGAGGTAAGTGTATGAATATTTTCGCTTTCTATCCTTATGGCAAGTGCGTTTTTATGGAGTCCACTACCACCGCACGGAGTGCATAGAATTTCACTCATTACCTCTTCAAGTGCTACCGAGCGACTGTTGCCGTTTCGAATGGTATACTCCTCTTCAATCAGAGGAATAAATCCTCGCCACTTTGCTGAGAATGATTCAATTCCCTCTCTTTTTCCGCGTTTATAGTGCCACTCAACATCAAAAATAGTATCTCCACTTCCAGAGAGAACCTCTCTCTTTATCTCTTGAGAAAGGGTGGAATAGGGAGTGTTTATATCGACGCCTCGCTGGTCAAATAGTGCTTTTAAAATTGCAAGATGTCTGACAGAGTGGCTGCTGTATGAACGGCCTGTTTTTGTCTCATCCATCGCCCCAAAAAAGAGTGATTTCTGCGGAGATTGTATGAGTTTCGTAGCATCGCATACCTTTTTTGTACCTAATCCATTGCAGTGTGGACAGCTCCCAAGTGTATGGTTCGGAGAGAAGTGTGATGTGGTATAGTTTTTTCCTGCGCTTCTTGCAAAAAGAAGTCGTAAAAAGTCTGAAAGGGTGGAGACACTCCCGACGGTTGAGCGTGCGGATGGTCTTCTTGTCGTTCCTGAGATTGCGATTGCCGGTCTTACCCCGCTAAAACTATCAATATTTGCTTTTGTTCTTAACCCCATTCTTTCCCGTTCATATCCAGAAAAGGTATCAAGGTAGAGGTTGTGTGCAGTGGCATATAGTGTGCCTAGCAGAAGTGAGGATTTTCCACTCCCTGATGGCCCTGTAATAATGCTCCATTTGTTAGCAGGGAATGATACGCTAATATTTTTGAGATTATTTGTTTTAACTCCCTTAAATGAGATTGGGTGTTCCTGGTTTTCTGCTTTTTGTGATGGTGCGATTATAGTAGTGGATGTAAGAGATTTTCTCAAAAACTGTGCAGTGAGAGAGGTGGGATGCGAGATGAAATTCGTCAGAAGGCCGTTAAAGAGTATTTCGCCACCTTTTTCGCCTGCAGATGGGCCAATATCAATAATATAATCTGCATGTAAAACAGTCCGAGGGTCGTGTTCGATTAAAAGAAATGTGGCACTTCTTTTCACAAGATATTTAAAGTGTTTGAGAAGTTTATCAGCATCATAGGGATGCAATCCTCGCAGCGGTTCATCCATTAGATAGACTGTTTTGCTCTCTCTCCCTTTTGCGAGAGATGCTGCAAGTTTGACCCGTTGTGCTTCACCTCCAGAGAGTGTAGTTGCCGATTGTCCGAGTTTACAATAACTCAGGCCACAATCAAAAAGGGCTTGCAATGGTGCTAAAAGTGTTCTCCTTTCTGTGAAAAAATTGAGAGCTTCTTCAACGCTCATATCAAGGATATCGGAGATGTCTTTCTCTTTGTAACGAACAGAGAGGACCTCTTTATTAAACCGTCTTCCATTACATTTGTCGCAGACAACTTCCTGCTTTCCAAGAAAGTGAAGTCCAAGACGGATAACTCCTGCTCCTTCACACTGTTCACATCTTCCATCTGCTGTATTAAATGAGAATGAGCTTGCGTTTAGTTTCAACCGTTTTGCATCAGGTTGCATTGCAAAGAGTGTGCGAATTTTATCAAACAGTTTTGTATAAGTTGCAGGGTTGCTTCGAGGAGTCTTTCCGATAGGTGATTGGTTGATATAGACCACCTCAGAGGCGGGGAGGGCATTCTTGAATTCAGTGAGAATCGATGACTTTCCCGCGCCACTAACGCCAGTAATGATATTGATTGCATAATAGATAAATGACGCAGTTACATTTTTTAAGTTATGTAAAGAGGCACCAGATATCGTAAATTTTCTCTCATCAGGAGGAGTGTGTGGCGTATGCTGATGGCTCGCTTGCCCATCTCTCAGTGGAGTTAAAAGATAGTGTGCGGTCTTGCCTAATGAGATTGGAATGTCAGCAGGCGGACCAGCATAGATAACTCTGCCACCTTCATCGCCCGCTTTTGGACCAATATCAATAAGATAGTCAGCATTTCGCATCGTTTCAACAATGTGGTCAACGGCAATAACGCTGTTTCCATTTTTGACGAGTTTTCGCAGATGAGTTATCAGCGCTGTATGATCAACGGGGTGGAGACCACTCGATGGTTCATCTAAAATATAGAGAAGATTTGAAAGGCCGACTTGGAGCTGAGTTGCCATCTTCAACCGTTGAATTTCGCCACCTGAAAGTGTTGGTGCTGGACGCTCACCTGTGAGATATCCAATGCCAAGAGAGATAATTGCTTTTGTGGAGGCGGCTATGGCGTTGGTAATCTCTCTTTCTGACTTATTCTTTACTTCTTCTGTAATAAAACTGAGTAGTTGTGTTGCTTTCATTTGCATGAGTTCTGCAATATTTTTCCCACGATAGAGTGGCCTTAGAGCCGCAGGAGTTAGCCTGCTTCCATCGCATTTTCTGCAGGGAATCGTACGGGCAAACCGAAGGATATTCTTGTTTCTATCTTTTTTTAGAATCTCTTCCATTACGGGAAGAATCCCTCGATAAAGTTTCTCTTCACGGGGCTGTGCTTTGATTCCGCTCCACTTCATACGGCTTTCGAGGGTATGTTTTCCATAGAGAATTTTAATGCGATCAGTGCCGTACAAGACCACTTTTTTTTGCTCAGCAGTGAGCTCATTCCAAGGAATGTCAACTGAAAAATCGTGAGCGGTACAGACAGAGTTCAGGACATCAATCGTTACTTGAGAATAGATGGTATATCCGTTTGGAAGAGTTATCTTTAATGCTCCTTCACGCAGCGTTTTTGTGCCATCTTCAATCAGCAACTCTTCATCAATATAGTCTTCAACTCCCAATCCATTGCAGTGGGGACAACCACCCTCTTTTGTGTTGAATGAAAAGAGTGCTCTCGTGAGTGGCGTAGTACCATCCGAGGTGCTGAATCGTGCAAAGAGCAGGCGGAGAAGATCAGATATTCCACTGATAGTTGCGACAGTTGATCGGAGAGAGCCACCACCTGTTTTTTGAGAGAGATAGACAGCAGCAGGAAGGTTTTCAATCTTTTCAACGGCTGGCCGCTCTGTTTTTCGGATATGTTGGCGTGTGTAGGGGGAAAAAGAGGCAAGAAATCGCCGCATTGCTTCGTGGTAGAGTGTCGAGTGAATCAGTGATGATTTTCCACTTCCTGAAAGGCCCGTTACGACGGTAAATCTATAGAGAGGAATCGAAAGCGAATCGATATTAAGATTGTGTTCTTTAGCACCAACAATACTTATGTGATTTTTCTTGTTATTATCCATTATCCACTTTCTATAAATATCAAATGTACATTGATAGTGTACGATAAAATAATTCTGTGACAAATTTATGCTCTCTTAATATTAAAAGAGGATAGAATTATCCTGTTTTCCTGTTATGTTAAGTGTGGACTGTTTTTTGCTTTGATAAAATCTGAATAAGTGGTACTATGTATCGTTAGTTTATTGACTACCTGAGGAGGTTGGTATGAAGAAGTTGTTTTTGGCTCTTATTTTTGTCTTACTTTTTATTGGATGTGGTACATCCGCAGATGACGGTAATACGGGAGACAGTGGGAATACGGCAGGAGATAGTGACATTGTGGACACTGGTGACAGTGCAGACAGTGCCGATAGCGCAGACAGTGCAGATAGTGCAGATAGTGCAAACACCAGTGACAGTGCCAATACGGGCGATCGCTCTGGTATGATTACTAAGATGAGAAAGGGCGAATTTCCTGAGGGAAGTTCTGTAACATTTGAGTCAGTTGTTGTTGCAGTTGTCTTTAATGAAGATAAAACAACGCACGAACCAACAAATATCAAAGGGCTTTTTGTCTCTGAATTGATTGATGCTGCGCTTCCTTACACAGGAATGTTTGTCTTTTTTAAGAGTGGTGCAGATTTAGACTCTTTTGCAGAGGGCGATCATATTGAGACTTCAGGACTATTTAAGGTCTATTACGGTCAAGATCAAGTTGAAGTAACCGATGTTTCGACAGTTTCGAAGTTAGGAACTGCGACAATTCCAACTCCTGCAGTGATTGCTGATCCTTCAAAGATTGCTACTCCATTTGTGAAGGAAGGGAGTGAATGGGAGCCAGGTACAGTTCACGGCGACTTGACTAATGAGTATATGAATGTTTTTGTTGTTGTTGAGGATGTTACCGTTCTTAACAACGATTTAGGGCATGGAAATTGGGAAGTAACAGGCCAGCTTGCTATTGATAAAACTATCCACTATTACGAAGGTGATAGAAATATCGGTGATAATTTTGACTCAATTCAAGGTATTTTGCTTTACGGTTACGATGCCTTTAGATTGGCTCCTCGTAAGGCTGCTGATTTGACACCAGGAGATGGCGGTGACACCGCTGACACTGGCGACACTGGCGATACCGCAGACACAGCTGATACAGCTGACACTGGCGATTCAAAAGGGACAATTCAAGATATTTATGCTGACAAATATGCAGATAAAGCAGCGTTTAGCAACGATAAGTTGATGGTTATCTCTCCTGCGCATAAACACTCTGGTTCTCCAACTCTCTGGTCATTTTTTGTAGGAACAGGGGTAAAAGAGCATGAAAGCGGTATTTTGGTATATAAATTCATTGAAAAATCCACATTTGATTATAATGTTGGTGATTGGGTTTCATTTTCTGGTGCAGTTGGCAAATATAGCTCAACTACTCCATCTCACTACCAGTTGCAAAATGCAGCAAAAGAGGTTGGCGACAATGAAATCACAAAGTTGGCAGACACTCCAGGCACAAATTATGCGCCATACGAAGTGACAACTGCTGATTTGATGAGTGCCGCAACCTCAGCGCAGTACCGTGGAGTATTTGTGACGATTTCAAGTGTAACTGTTGCTGCAGATGCCGATGAGTACGGAACATTTAGTGTCAATGATGGCCTTAATATTTCTGAGTATTTTCTTGCAAAAGGGGCAAATTCTGGCGTGAAGGCTGCCGATACTTATGCTACAATCAGTGGCATTTTTGATATCCATTATGACGAACCAACAATTCATCCAATCGATGTTTCTGATATGGTGAAATAGGTGCTTTTCAAACATCTCTCTTTTATATAAAAGGTGATACTATGAAATTCTTTTCTCCCGTTTTTCTTGTTTTTATAACCGCCCTGTTTGTTAGTGGCTGTATGAATGGCTCGTATGGGGAGGCCAATACCTCAAGTGATATTCCACGAAAATTGGTCATTATGCACACGACCGATACCCATTCGAAGTACTTTCCCTTCTGGATGGAGCCAAATATGTTTGATCGCGATATGGGATTGAGCAGTAGTTACGCTCCCTGTTGGGACTTGGACTACAGTGGCGGTGGCTCTTTTTGTAGTGGTGCATACGATGCGGATAAAAAGCTGTTCAAAGTGTGGAATGGCAGTGTCTATGCCTATATGACAGAAGGTGAGATGGAGGCGGCAGGAGTTGAGTCAGAAGACCTTGATAGAAATGGTGTCTGTGACTTTCAAGATTGTCAGCGTTGCTGGGATGTGAATCGTAACAATGTGTGTGATCCTGACGAGGATGTTGACGGTGTCTATGGTTGCTCTACCGCTGATTGTGATATGCGATTGAATGTTGAGAAGGTTCGGTATTGCTGGTCTCGTGTCGGTGGATTTAAAGAGGATGCACCAGTAGAGACTCACGAATGTGAAAAGAGATTTGATATTACAAAAGATAATCTGTGCGGATTTAATGACTGTATTATGATGTGGGATAGAAACCACAACTTTGTCTGTGATTATCCATGGAATGGTCTAGAACAAACATGGAACGATGCCGATGGAAATCCGATTCTTGACGAAATTGGCAGAAATGAGGCACGAAGCAAAAGTGAAGATGTCAATAAAGATGGGTATTGTAATTTGAATGATTACAAACCAGGTCTTGTTGATAGTGGTGGCGTTGCCCGTGTTGCAACCGTAATGAATGATATTCGTGCGCGTCACCAAAACAGCTCTGTTCTCTATTTTGATACTGGTGATACCTTCCAAGGTGCTCCACAATTTAACCTTTTTCGAGGTCAAGTTGAGATGGAGGCGTTACGCAAACTTGGCGTGACGGCAATGGTGATAGGAAATCATGAGTTTGATAATGGAACGAAAGGGTTGGTCGATGCCTATACTCAGTTTGGTGGCTTTCCACTGCTCGCTGCGAACTATTTTTTTAATGCAGAAAACAACAGGGGATTGCAAAATCAGACACGCCCCTATCTTATTCTTACAAGAGCGGGGATGAAGATTGGCGTTATTGGTATTGCAAACGATAGCTCACTTAACTCAATTTATAAGGTGGGTGGCTCACTTGGTTTCAATGCGGTTGATCCAATTGATACCGCCAAAAAATATGTAAAGATGCTCCGAAACCAAGTTGATGTGGTCGTTTTGCTCTCTCACCAAGGGCTTGATGGTGACTATGAGTTGGCGGAAGAGGTTCCCGGTGTTGATTTGATTTTGGGTGGACACCACCATGTTGTGCTTGACCCTGCAAAGGTTGTCAAAGGGCCAGATGGTCGAGATGTTTTGATTATTCACAGCGGCGTCAACTTTAAGGTTGTTGGCGAACTTGAAATTATTGTACACAATGGCAAAATCACCTGGCATCACTATCAGACCCACCCGATTGATAATAAAATTGAAGAGAATGGTGAGATGACCAATCTGTTGCAACGCTACTGGGAAGGGTTGCAGTATGCACAGGACTTACAGGCACACATTGCTCGTGCCTCAGCGACACTGCTCAGGAATGATCCTGCAGGTGGTGATAGCGTCCTTGGAAATATGATTACTGACGCTATGACTATTCACGAGATGTCAAAGTCGCAGTGTGCGGTGACAAACAGTATGGGAATCAGGGCAGACATTCCCGCTGGTTTTATCACTCGTGAGAAGTTGTATGAGGTTTTTCCGTTTGAAAACACCCTTGTAACGATGTATATGAGTGGAAGAGAATTTAAAGATATGTTTGATTTTATTGCACGAAGAAGTGCCTCTCGTGGTTGTAAAACGCAGGTGCAGGTCTCAGGCATTCATGTTGAGATGGATTGTAGTCCGGCTCAAGATTTGGTTGACAAATATGGCTCATATGCGCTGACTAAAGAGTTGCGTATCGGGAAAAGTGTCATTATTGAGAATTACAAACTGGTTCAACCCTATGTTATTTTCAAAATGGCGACAAATGACTACATTGCGGACGGTGGATCAGGCTTCTATATGCTTGACCTCAATACGACAAAGTTAGATACATCGGTCTCACTTCGAGATGCCGTTGCAGAGTTTATGAGTGCCGTTGGCGTTATAGACCCCGCAACCTATAACACCGGTGAAAAACGAATTATTATGAGGAATTGATATGAAAAAATTTATTTTTCTCTTCATCCTTCTCTTTCTTGCTTCCTGCACAAAAATAGTTGGAGACAAGCCAGAGTATCCGGCAGTTGCAGGGTTTGTTGTCTCGTTTGCCGATGGCGAGAATATCGGCTCTGAAGAGAATCGTCTTCCTAAAGAGTCAAAGTATTCGTTTCATATCACCATCAAGGCGATTGATGCAAATGGCGATGAGACAGAGAACTACAACGGAAAAGCGATGATTAAGACCCGCTTTTCAACACTCTCTTCGGCATCTCTTGTTGAAATTACAGATGGTGTTGCAGAGAATGTGGTTGTTGAGATGAGCCGCGCTCTTGGAACTGATGATATTTTAGTGCAGGGATTGACCGGTGAATCGATAGAGCAGGGCGGTAAAAAAGTGCGTATCGAGGACGGCGTTTATGGCGTCTCACCGAAGCTCTATTTTCCTATGCCAACGGTAACCGAAATTCAAGAAAACCACAATGGTAGTGCAAAAAGTGGATTTGAATCAATCTATAACAGACGCAATTTTACCGTGATATCTGCTGACGGCAGTGATGCCGCTCACTCTTTGATTGTTGTTGCGGTTGTTGAAGGTGGTTTTTATCTGACTGATTTGGGCTCTCCTGCCTTTGGTTCACTCTATCTTTATACCCATTCGACACCCTATGTTGATGACGGCGAAAGTTATCAATCTCTTGCTGCTGGCACGATTTTAGATGGGTTTAACGGCTCAATTTTTGAGTTCTTTGGTTTTACTGAGATGAGTTTCCCTACCTTTTTGCCTCGCAGAGATAAAGATGGCAGAATTGTGGTGCATCCTGAGCTCATTCCTCTCGCTTTTGATATTAGTAGCCTGCTTGACAATGGCGAAGATGAGCAACTTGAAGCTCGTGAGGCGTCACTTGTTGTTGTTGAGAATGTCACAGTGATGGATTTTGATGAGACTGAGCAGAGTTATCTTGACTATGGCCAGTTTCCTGTGCAGACAGATAACGGCGGGATTATTATGGCTGCAACAAGTTCGACCGTCCCGACCTTTAATCCTGTAGAAAATAAGGGCAAGAAACTGACTTCGATGAAGGGTGTTTTGAAACAGCACCGTAGTAGTCGGCCATCTACATGGATTTTAGTGCCACGAGATGAAAACGATATTGTAAAACAAGATAAATAAGGGAGATGCGTGTGAAAAAATTAAACGCTATTGTAATTGTTGTTAGTCTGCTGTTTCCACTCTTTTTGATTGCCCAAGATGAAAAGAAATCGGAAGAAACTGTAGGGGCACCCCTTGTGGATGCCCAAAGCGAAAAGAAACCGGAAGAAACTGTAGGGGCACCCCTTGTGGATGCCCAAAGCGAAAAGAAATCGGAAGAAGTTGAAAAAGTTGTGCCAGTTGAGAAGCAGATGACAGCTGAAGAGATTCAATCGCTTGTAAAGACAATGGTTGACACCGAATTGCAAAAACGGGACGCAGAACAGCAGAAAAAAGATGAAGCGGACAAGAAAGCAAAAGAAGCTGTGGTTGCCCAAGAGAAAAAAGCGAAAGATGAAAAGGGTAAAAAGAAAGATTTAACGCCTGAGTACGGTTTCATTCTTCCTCAGTTTACCAAAAGTAGTATCTCTTTTATTATGGGTGATGACAACCTTCGTGACAACTCTCAATATTCTCCAAAGTGGGATATTGGCTACAGAGATGAGTATGAAGATTTTTATGACCGCTTTTATGGATACAACAATCTTGGTGGCGCTGCAACTCGTTTGACTCTTTTTCACCAAGCTGATTCGTGGCTTCCCAATACGACCGTTAATTTGGGAATCTCCTTGAAAATTGGTGTTAGAATGGAGGCTTTGACAGATCATGTTGAAACCTTTCTCAAAGAGGATGGCTCATATATTATGACTAACACGGTGATTGGAAAACATCGTATAAACTTTACCTTTTATCCATTTAGTGCAGATAGAATTGCGATTGGATACTTCCGTGGTATGCGGTGGGGAACAAAAGAGGTCTTTCCACAGAATGCAACAATTGTCCCTGGATTTCAGACACTGTACGGGTATGGCCCCTTCTCATTTTACTTTGGATTTAAGGCTCATATGCAAGACAAGGTTGATAAACTGTCACGCGAACTTGTTCCAAAAGAGGCAGTATACGGCTTTTTCGGTGGTGTAACATATAAGGATGAAAACGGTATTACAGGAAAGTTGCAAGGTGCATTTATCAACAAAGGTGAAAATGTTATCTTACCCGATGAGTTGTTGAACAACGCCGATGATGATACCATTCTCTCCTATGGAATTGATGCATTTCTGCAGTATAACTGGGGCTCAGAATTGGGTGATCCTATTGGCATTAATTCATACGGAGATCGTGAGTGGATAAATCCAGTCTATGACAAGTCATTCTCGTTTAGAACTCGTGGAGAGTATATGTTTCTCAACGAACGGTTGATGAATGGCGACTATCTCGGTTATGAAAATGATAGTAGCGATGTATCGGTAACGGATAACTATATGGCACATGCAGGTGCTTTAGAACTTTCTGGTCGCTGGAGAGATTTACGACTTTTCACCTTGTTTAGTTACCGAACTTTGGAGTATCTCACCTTTGATGCACCAGGAGTCAATCCATTTACGACACTTCCTGGTGAAGCAGATAAATCAGATGAAATCGCCTTCTCTGTCACTGCCGATTATCATGTATGGCTCTTTTGGTTTGGCGCAACTTTTGGATATAAAAAACCGGCGACATATACCGTCTATGATGCAAGTGGACAAAAACAGGTTACCGTCATAAAAGATCGTCTTCTTACTGACTCTGTTTCAAACGCATTTTCTCGGACACGCGAGGTTCTTCCTGAAGGTCGCGATGCTTTAGATATTATGTTTGTTGCCGCAAATGTCCGTTTTGAACTTTCTCGTCATTTGAATGCTTCGCTTGAATACCGTTTTACCCAAGATCACAACCGTGCAAAGATGGTTGAGACAACTCACTCAGACGGCACAGGAACGGGTGTTTTTGAATATGATTGGGACGATGAAGAAGTTCGGAATATTCACTCTCTCTTCTTTTCCGTTGAAGGTCGTTTCTAAGCAATCTTGTTTGAATATCTTATATGCGAGTGGCGATTGGTCTGTCGTCCTCTCCTGGCGAAAGGTTGATAGCAAGAGAGCTTTCCCCATCGGTCAATCTATTCATCACTGCCTCTTCAATGCCTTTTTCAACGCGCCGTAATACTCCGCGAGCTCCGTGACCTTGCTCTTGGCGGGACATCTTTTTTATAAAGTTTTTTGCAATAGTTGACGCGTCACTAATGGTAACAGAAATAGCGTAGTTTGCGACAATTGTATCGACAGTGCTTTGGATGAATAGCTCCGCGATTTCAGTAAGTTCTGACTCTGTTAGTCTGTCAAATACAGCGACTTCATCAATGCGGTTTAGAAGCTCAGGAGAGAGATGTTGTTCAATAACTTGTAGCACCTTTTTATATGATTGAGAGCGATTGTCATCTGCGGAGAATCCAACAGGAGTAGCTGAAAGTGTCTCAGCTCCAAGGTTGGTTGTGAGTACGATGATAGTTTCAGAAAAGCTCACACGAAATCCTCGCGAGTCGGTAACGCGCCCCTCTTCAAGCATCTGGAGAAGAAGAGTCAGTATTTTTGGATGCGCTTTTTCTATTTCATCAAGCAGGAGCAGTTGGTAGGGCTCTCGTCTGAATGCTTCTGTCAATTGACCGCCATCCTCGTGACCAACATAGCCAGGAGGTGAGCCAATAAGCCGTGATATGGTATGTTGTTCTTGAAATTCACTCATATCTAAGACAACCATCTTATCACGACTACCGTAGAAAAATTGAGCTAAAATGCGTGCGGTTTCACTTTTTCCTGTTCCTGTTGGACCGGCAAAGAGAAAAGATGCAATTGGCTTTTTACCATTTCCTGCGGCAAATCGTCGACCAAGGAGTTGAACAATTTTCCGTTTTGCTGGATTTTGTCCGATGATAACATCGCTTAAACGAAGAGGAAGATCGCTAATAACTCGGCGACTATCAATCAAAAGATTTTGCTCTGGAATATCTGTTCGATTACTTACTAATGCTATAATATCATCTTTGCAGGCACTTTTTTTGTTTTCACGCTTTAAAATAGCGCCAAGAGTGTCAAGAAGTGAGATAACTTTATCTGGTTGGCTCCTTCCGCTGATATAGCGATTTGACAAGTTGATGGCTGTTTCAACCAATTCACTGTCATTGACTTTGACTCCATGAAATGCTGTCAGTTCAGTTGCAGCGTGCATCACCATCTTTGTCAGTTTTTCACCACTTGGTTCAGAGAGTTTCACAAGGGTGAATCTCCGCTCCATCGCCTGATCTTTTGCAATGTATGTGTTAAATTCTTCAACGGTGGTTGCGCCAATCAGAGGAAATGTTCCACGGGCAAGTGCAGGTTTGAGAAGGTTGGCAAGTTGTTCATTCCCATCACTGTTTATCAGATGAATTTCGTCAATAAAGACGACGATTTTATCTTTTCTCTCCTCAACGGCTTTAAGGAGATTCATCACTCGTTCTTCAAGAGCTCCTCTCAGATTTGTTCCGCCAATGAGAAGTGCTAACTGGAGTTCCCATATAACTTTCCCGGGAAGAAGTCCCTCTTGTTGCCGCGCTGCAATTCCTTCAACGAGAGCTGTTTTGCCTGTTCCTGGTGCGCCAATAATCAGTGGGTTGTTATTGCGTCTGCGTCCTAAAATGTCGATAATGGTCTCTTGCTCGTCTTCTCTGCCCCATGCATAGTCAAGCTGCCCTTTTTTTGCCATTTCGGTCAGATTGCGACCGAATTTTGTGAAAAGCTCAGGCAAATCGCCCTTTTTTGTTGCTTTTGAATCCTCTTTCCTTCGTTGCATCGTCTCTGGAGATTTTTGCCGAACTTGTGATGCGTCAGGTTGGATAACACCAAGAAGTTTCCCTGATTCGGTATGAAGCTTTTTAACGACACCAAGCGTTTCAAGGAGACGATATGCGAGAGAATTTTCAGTTGCAGTAATGACAAACAAAAAGTTCATCGGAGCAAGTAACTTCTCTTTTTCAATAGAAATCTCAAGCATATTGTTGTTGAGAGTGGTAATGATTTCCGCAGGTTCATTGACGAGCTTCCCTTCTGCTGCACTTGTTGCACGAAGTCGTTTGAAAGCTGTCGAAACGGTGGCGGTTGAAATCATATGGCGATGCAGTAACTCTGCGGCATCAGATTTTGTGGTAAAAAGTGCTAAAAGCAGGTGAAAAGAGTTGAGAGGCTCTTTCAAGCCTGCTGCAAATTCGAGTGCGTCACGGTAGAGAGAAAGCATAGGGACTCCATTGAGTAATTTCACTAAAAATGATGGTAGTAAATCTTGCAGAACAAGGCAAATTTTTCAGTTGGATTGGTTATTTAATAAAACCTCTCCACCTTCATCTCTCCAATCTCTTTTTTCTCAGGATCAAATGAAATCCCAATCATAAACTTCTTCCGGGAATCAGTTTGATACGAATCAGCGTACCCTTTTTCTTTGATTTGTGCGATTGCATTATTTGCAGTAATCGGAAGCATCTTAAACTCAATCACATACAGGAAATTTGTGGTTTGCACGACAGCGTCAAGTCGTCCACGAGATGTGGAAACTTCCACTGCGATATGAACACCGAGCAATTTTAAAATAAGATAGATAATTGAATGGTAGTATCTCTCTTTCTCCGCAATAAAAATGGGATAGGGAATTGAGGCAAATAGTGCGTTAATTTCAGCTTGAAAAGTTTCCATATCGTTTGCTTCGAGTGCTTCAATCAGTGCAAGTGAAATTTTTCCTAGTTCAGACTGTTTGCGTCTTGAGAAACTTTCCAGAAGATTTTCAGAAAATGAGAGTTTAACCTCGTTGTTTGGATAGCTGAGAATGGTGAATCCATATCTGTTTTTCTCTTTCATCGTCAGATATCCAGTCTGAAACAGAAGTGAGATGATGTCAATGTTCACAATGTCAAACTTATCAAAAAAACTGCCCGTAACAGGGTAGGCTTCCAAATCAGTAATATCGATTCCTTTATCTCGGATAAAATTGACTAAGAATGTCGGTGTGCCAGTTGAAAACCAGTAATTCTCAAATTTCTGAGCATCAAAAAATCGCAGGATAGAAAAAGGGTTGTAGAGAAAATTCTCTGCGTCCCATGAGTAACCGTCATACCAAAATTGTAGTTGTTCATCGAACTCTTTTTGAGTCAACGAGAGTTTTTCACAGGTTTCAGGAATCCGATCAGAAAAAGAGTGGTTTATCTCCTCTTTTGTCAGTCCAAGCATTGTCGAATATCTTTGGTGTGTCGTAATATCATTGAGATTATTTAGGTCTGAAAATATTGCAATTTTTGAGAATTTTGTAACACCAGTAAGAAAGACAAATTTCAAGTGTGGATCAAGTGGTTTCAGCACGCCATAGAAATCTTTAAGAATATCGCGATTCTCTTCTGCTTGCTCAATATTTTCAAGGTTGTCAATGATTGGTTTATCATATTCATCAATAAGTACGGCAGCTTGCATTTTTGTCTTTTCGTGCAGTTGTATTACAAGTTCACCCATACGACCACGATTGTCTTCTTGTGTCAATTCTATACCATATTTTGTGGCGTGAATATCAATCATTCTTCGAATGGCTACGCTTAAACCCAGCTCTTTGACGCTGTTTCCCGTAAAATCAATTCTGATGACAGGATGTTTTTTCCACTCAATCTTGTTTTCAATCCAGAGTCCTTCAAACAGCTCTTTCTCTCCTTCAAAAATGGAGGTAAGCGTGGAGATAAGAAGCGATTTTCCAAATCGTCGAGGACGGGAGAGAAAATAATATTTTCCTTGAGTTATCAAACGATGAAGAATTTCTGTTTTATCAATGTAGAGATAGTTGTTTGTCCGTAATTCATCAAAATCTTGAATGCCAATCGGTAATTTTTGTAACATTACTCTCTCCGTGTCAGCAGGAGGACAATTCGTGAATTGCCCGTACGGTTATTCTATTTGAGAGTATAGAAGATAAAGAGGAAGGTGTCAAACCGACGCACGAATAGTGCATCAGAATTACACCGTTCTTCTAAAAATGATGGTAGTAAATCTTGCAGAACAAGGCAAATTTTTCAGATGATATCTCTCTGCAAGAGGGCGTTTCTAAAAAACTTTTTAATAATCTAATAAAATTTGATAAAATATGTTACATAATAGGTGCGAGGTATAATACTAAATCGTTCGCATAGAAGTCTTCATATTGGAAGAGGGCTTTGAATTAGAATAAAAAGAGGTGTTGTTATGAAAAAGAGTTTTTTACTGATTGTGTTGATTATGCTTTTTTCAGTGGTTTCGTGTGGCGGTGGAGACACCGACTATGTTTCACCGACAGGAAAGGTTACAGTATTAGTTTATAATTGCTCTGGTGAGGTGCTGTCTGCCTTTAAAGTTGATGAAGAAGGAGATCTGAAAATTCAGTTGGATTCGTCTTACACGGGCGATTTGATGGTAGTCGCCTCACGAGATGGCGCATACAGCGAACTCTATCCCACAAATAATGGCGGAATAATCACGGTGAAGCTTGATTCAGTAGAGAATGATGGAAACTATCACGGTGTTGTTTTTGGTTATGGTGGCCGTTATATGGATTTTCAAAAGATGGATTACGAAGGTCTGGTTTTTTCAAAAGATGGGGGAGGATATATTACAACACCGAGCAATGTGTATGCCCGGTATACTATTGCAGATGGAAATTATACGACAGTTGATAGCAACGGCATGACAGCAAGCGAATCTGCCACATTTACGCCGAATGAAAGATACAAATATGAAGATATCTTTTTTAAATATCTTGATGATGGAGACACTGCCGACACCGCCAAGCCCAACATCTATCTCTACCCAGAGAGCACCATTGATCTTTTTGTCTCAATCGCCTTTCCGCAAGGTGGTCATGTTACTGCTTCAGATCCAGGATACGGAAACGGGTGGGATGTAACCGTTGATCCTGACGGCACGATTGACAACTATCACACATTTCTCTTTTACGAGGCGCTTGTTCCTGC
>JAGLDR010000035.1 GCA_023145475.1 bacterium | reverse complement strand
TTTTCTTATATGTTCAAGATATTCGGGATTGTAGGCGTGCGTAAGAAGTGTCAAAGCATTTCGGACAATATGCCAGTTAGTATCTTTAAAAAACCGCTCAGCTATCTGTGCCCCTTTGAAGCTTTTACCAAGTCTTGGAAGAGAGAGCAGGCGAACCTCTTTGATTGGGCAATCTACAAGAAGATAAAAAGTTTCTACAAATCGCCGAGAGGCAAGAAGATAGACAAGTTCAGAAAAGCTGCGGTATTGATCTGAATCGAGAAGAGGAGCTAACTCAAAGACTTCAGTAATAAATTTTTCTTCACCAAGTTTGCTCAATGCTAACGCAAGTTTGTCATAGAGAATATGCTGTCTATCAGGAAAGCGTTGAACGATTGTAATGATTGATTGAAAAAACGCTAAACTGTGGTTGATTCGCACCTCTTTTAATAGCTCATACGGGAAAGTTGTCAGCTGACGCACCAGCATAAAAGAGCGTTTGTCATCGGGATATTTTAAGATGAACTTTGTTGCAAATTGCAGATATTGTCCAAGAACAAAACCTGATCCTCTTCTTTCACAAAACTCATTGAAATCAGCCGGATGAGATGACTGCTCTAAATAGCCGAGGGTTGCTGTTTCATCATCATCAAACGGTTCTGGTTGAGAGGCAATATCTGAGGTAGCTAGCTGCGTTTCAGAAAAAAGTTCAGGGTCACCCATATCAGGATCACTCACCGTACCGATATGCTGAATGTTGTAATCCCAAAGGAGTGTGTTAAAAGTATAGTCCATTCCAGTGTAGTTCAGTGTTTTAGCAATAACATGAAAGAAACGACGAATCTCAGCAGAGGTGATTCCTTTTGAAAAATAGAGTTCTCTGATTTCATTGACAAGAAAAAGGCTTCTGAATTTTCGTTCACCTTCATCAAACAATTTAATCTTTTTTTCTTGATAGTAAAAGCCCACTTTTTTGGTGGTTATCGAGAAAAAGGGCATGATATTAAAAATAATATTAAGATTTTGTTCCATATTTTCATTGAAATCATCAAATACCTTGTCTTCAACAGGGTAAATCTCCGTCATCTTTGAGATTTTCACTAACATTGCAATGATAGATCGGACATTTCGATAGAGTGTCTGCTTTTCTTGGAGAGGTGTCTCCTTAAATGCATCCAACTGTCTTTTTTTTTCATCAATATAGAAAGACATAGACATAGTACCAAGCAATTATCTTGCTAGATTGTACAGAATCTCGTGGCTAGTGTAAAGAAAAGCGTTTCATTTTAAATTTTTCCATACCGTTCCTCTCATTGACATTGTCTTTTTTTAGAGTAGAGTTTTATGGTTACTTTCAAGGAGAAATAGATGAAACGCTACCTACTTATTTTGTTGATGTCGTTGCTTGTTTTTAGTTGTGAAGAGGAAAATACACCGTTGCATGACAATGACAATGCTACTCAAGGTGATGTCGATTTTCCTGATGATGCAAGTGATGCTTTTGTTGCTGATAGTGACTTGTCTCACACAGATGATGGTGAGTTGACAGACGATAGCGACTTTTTAAAGAGTGATGAGGATTTTTCTCTCCCTGACGGCGATTCGTTGCATCAAGATGATGACACGAGTGTTGATGTTGATATTGATGCAGGATATCCGTACGAAGATATCCCGATTGTTCTGTGCGACACCTATCAAGAGGCAACAAATAAGGCAACAATTGGAGAGGCAATATTGACTGAGATGTCTGGCTTTGCTGTCAGTCTTAAAAACCCTGGTGTTATCTGGACACACAACGATAGCGGAAGTCCTGCAGAGATTTTTGCCATCAACAAACAAGGTCTTCTTCTTGGCAAGGTGGTGCTTGTTGGTGCAGCCGCAGAAGATTGGGAGGATATCGCTCTTGGTCGCTGTGGTAATGAAGAGTGTATCTATATTGCAGATACGGGAGATAATCTGAAAAAGAGGACAAATCTTCGAGTTTACCGAATGAGAGAGCCTCTCGTTGACGCGGTTATGCCCTTTGGTGAAATCCAAATAACTTCATTTGAAACATTTCCCTTTACCTATCCAGATACCGCGCAGGATTGCGAGGCTCTCGCGGTGAACAAAGAGGGTGTTGTCTATCTTTTTACCAAAGATATCAAAGCAAATCTTATCGCAAAATCAAAAACATTTATCTATAAATTTGCAAACCTCACTGATGGTGTATCACAGATGCTGTTTTCTGTTGGATTTATTGAAACAGGACAAATTCTATCAGATAAAGCGCCACAATATGCGGTTACCGCTGCCTCAATCGATCGTACAGGCAACCGGCTGCTTTTAAGAATGTACTCATATTTGTGGGAGTACCGCCTTCCAGCGGGCGCTCCTTTTGAAGATATATTCAAGCAGTCACCCCTGAGTTTGACAACGGGGAGTGAATTGCAAGGTGAGTCGGTTGATTATGATCCATATACGGGAACGATATATCATACATCTGAGTTGTTTCAAGGAATTACGCCAGTGCTTTATGGGATTGATTGTCAGTAAGAGAGGATCGTGGGCTACATCATTCCGCCCATTCCACCCATTCCGCCACCCATTCCACCCATATCAGGCATTGCAGGTGCAGAATCTTTTGATGGATTATCAACAATAACAGCATCAGTTGTCAGCAGAGTGCTTGCGATGCTTGCTGCGTTGACCAGTGCATTTTTTGTTACTTTTGTTGGATCGATAATGCCACTTTTAATCATATCTTTATACTCATCTTTTGCTGCATCATATCCCCAGTTTTTATTGCTCTCATTGAGGAGAGTATTGATAACGATAGAGCCGTCAACGCCAGCATTGTGGGCAATCTGACGAATGGGAGATTCCATAGCTTTTGCTAAAATATCAACGCCGACTTGTTCATCCGCATCGGCAACCTTAACATTCTTCAACTCTGATATCAAGCGAAGCAGAACTGTTCCACCACCCGCAACGATACCATCTTCAACAGCGGCGCGTGTTGCGTGCAGAGCATCATCAACTCTATCTTTTTTCTCTTTCATCTCAACTTCTGTTGCAGCGCCAACATTGATGACAGCTACTCCGCCAGAAAGTTTTGCAAGGCGTTCTTGCAACTTCTCTTTGTCGTAATCTGAGGTTGTCTCTTCAACTTGAGATTTGATTTGTGAAACACGCTCTTCAATTGTCTCTTCACCACCAGCACCATCAACGATTGTTGTGTTATCTTTATCAAGAACAACTCTTTTTGCCGTTCCAAGCATCTCAATTGTGGTGTTTTCTAACTTATATCCAATATCTTCAGAGATAAACTGGCCGCCAGTCAAAATTGCTATATCTTCAAGCATTGCTTTGCGTCTGTCACCAAACCCAGGTGCCTTAACAGCAGCAATATTGAGTGTTCCACGCAGTTTGTTTACAACGAGAGTTGCCAACGCTTCGCCATCAACATCTTCAGCAATAATGAGAAGTGGGCGACCCATCTTTGCAACGCCTTCTAAAATTGGCACGAGATCTTTGAGTGTGCTAATTTTTTTATCGTGAATCAAAATATAAGGATTCTCAAGAATAGTATTCATCTTTTCAGTATTAGTAACAAAGTAGGGTGAGAGATAGCCGCGGTCAAATTGCATTCCTTCGACAACATCAAGGTAAGTTTCCATACCTTTTGCCTCTTCAACAGTGATTACGCCCTCTTTTCCAACTTTATCCATCGCTTTTGCGATAATTTCACCAATCTCTTTGTCGTTGTTTGCTGAAATACTACCAACTGATGCGATTTCATCAAAGCTACTGATTGAAACTGAAAGCTCTTTCAAGTGGAGTGAAACAGCAAGAACAGCCTTATCAATCCCTCGTTTTATAGCAATTGGGCTGTAGCCAGCGGTAACATACTTATATCCTTCAGTAATGATAGCTTGAGCGAGAACCGTCGCGGTTGTTGTTCCATCGCCAGCGATGTCAGATGTTTTTGAGGCAACCTCTTTTACTAACTGTGCGCCGACATTCTCAACTCTATCTTCGAGTTCAATCTCTTTTGCAACACTTACACCATCTTTGGTTATTTTTGGTGCTCCAAAACTTCTTTCAATTGCAACATTGCGTCCTTTTGGCCCAAGGGTGATTTTGACAGCATCAGCCAATTTATTAACCCCTGTCAAAATTTTCTGTTTTGCTTCTTGATTAAAAAGAATCTGTTTTCCAGCCATAATAATTTCTCCTTTATTCCATAATTACTAAAGTTACTTACTCTATCGATTTTTCAAAAGAACCATCTGCATCGCTCTATATAGTACCCCACAAAGTGAAGTCAAGGGTTTGAAAGTAGTTTTTCAACGGCTTCTGCCGCTTCGGAGGAAATTCCATCAAGAGCAATGTGTTCGTCGGGGGTAAACTTGCCTAATACAAACGATGCAACATCACCTCTTTTTGGTCTGCCAATACCTATGCGCACTCGTATAAAATCAGGTGAGCCGAGTAGTTGAGCAATGCTTCGAAGTCCATTATGGCCAGCAGTGCCGCCCCCTTTTCTTACAGAAACAGTGCCAAAAGAAAGTTCTAAATCATCGTGCAAAACAATGATATTTTGTGTGGGAATTTTGAAAAAAGAGGCCAACCGAGAAACTGGCTGGCCACTAAGATTCATATAGGTTGCTGGCTCAACAAAAAGCACCTTGTGAGAGCCGACAAATGTGTCACTGTATCGAGCGTTAAACTTCTCTTTCCAATGTGCAGACGCATCGACAATAGCTGGTGTTACAAGGCGTGCAATATTGTGCCTCGTACCTCTGTATTCTGGCTCAGGATTTCCAAGGAAGACGACTAAATACATTATTTTTTATCAGCTGAAACCATAATATCAACCATCTTGTGGGCTATCTCTGCTGGATTGTCGAGTGGCAAACCTTCAATCAGTAATGACTGACCGTAGAGAAGCTCAGCATAGACAGCAAGCAGTGATTCACCCTCTTCGCCTTTGTCATAAAGGCCGTTCAAAATAGAGAATATTTGATGATTTGGGTTAAGTTCAAGCACTTTTTGAGCCTTTGGAACAGGCATTCCGCCCATATTTGCCTCTGCAAGCACTTGCTCCATATTAAGCGAGAAACCTTCACCTTTACTGACAAGACAGACAGGTGATGTTGTGAGACGATCTGAAATCTCAACATCGCTTACCTTATCTTTGAGCAACTCTTTCATCTTTTCAAGAAGTCCTTTGTTCTCTTCTTTTGTCTCTTTCAGCTTCTCTTCGTGCTCTTTTTTCTCTTCTTCTGTGTCAAGATTCAGGTCACTTCCTGCGATTGAACGCAACTTCTTTTCTTTGTATTCTGCTAGTGTTACAGATGTGAATTCATCAATTTTATCAGTGAAGTAGAGAACTTCGTACTCTTTTTCTTTCAGTTTTTCCATCTGTGGCATCGCATCAATTGATGCCTTATCTTTTCCAGGAGCGTAATAAATCTCTTGCTGACCTTCAGGCATTCTTTCGACATACTCTGCAAGTGTGGTCACACTTTCAGATTTATTTGATTCAAAAAGAAGCAAATCTTGCAACTTCTCTTTGTTTGCACCATATTCGGCATAGACGCCAGCCTTTAATGCACGACCAAACTCTTTCCAAAATACGATATATTTTTCGCGGTCATTTTTGAGCATTTTTGAGAGTGCTCGTAATACCTTCTTTTCGATATTTTTAGCAATAACCGCCAATTGACGGTCGTGTTGCAGCACTTCACGGCTAATATTCAATGTGAAATCAGGGCTGTCGACCAGACCTTTTATAAATCCGAGATATTCAGGAAGCAACTCTTTGCACTTTTCCATAATAAAAACAGAGCGACTGTAGAGCTTCAATCCACGCTCAAACTGTGATGAATAGTAGTCCATCGGAGCCTTTCCAGGAAGAAATATAAGTGCGGTAAATTCGACGGCACCCTCTCCATTGATGTGTACGACATCAGCAGGATCTTCCCACTCAGAGAATCCCTGTTTGAAAAACTCGGTGTACTCTTCATCTGTGACATCAGATTTGTTTCGCTTCCAAATGGGCTTCATCGAGTTGAGAGTTCTGTTCTCAATCTCTGTTGCTGCCTCTTGAACAACTTTCCCATCATCATCTTTCTCTTCTGGCTTTTCGATGGTGAAATCCATCTTGATAGGAGAGGTAATAAAGTCACTGTACCGTTTGACCAATCTTTGGATTTCTTGATTATCCAAAAGATTAAGATCTTTTATGGCATCTTCGTGAAGATGAAGGATGATTATTGTTCCTCGTTCTTCAAGCTCGTATTCATCAATAGTGTAGCTTCCGTCACCTGCTGATTCCCACTTGACACCCTTTTCACAATCGACTGATTTGGTCAGAAGAGTGACGCTGTCAGCAACCATAAATGCTGAATAAAATCCAACACCAAAACGGCCGATAAGCTCATCTGCTGCGCTGTGTTCTTTTGCATCTTTCAGCTTTTCAAAAAACTCTCGCGAACCACTTTTTGCGATTGTTCCAATATTTTCAACAACCTCATCTTGGGTCATTCCAATGCCGTTATCGCTGATTGTGAGTGTCTTTGTCTCTTTATCTAAAGAGATGTTGATTGCCAACTCTTCGCCATCTGTTGTGCCACCATCGGCCGTCAAGGTTTTGAATCGTTGTTTATCAAGTGCATCACTTGCGTTACTTATCAACTCACGAAGAAAAATCTCTTTGTGGGTGTAAATTGAGTGAATCATCAAGTCGAGTAACTGTTTTGTTTCAGCCTTAAATTTGCGTTTGCTCATAGTATGCCTCCTCCGAGCGAATTATTATCGTCGCTTTATATAATCCCCTTTTTTGTGAAGTCAACAGAGTAAGTGCATTTTGAAGTTGAAAAATATTTCTACCCGTCTACAATGGTGGGTGTCGAAACTAGAAGGGGAGACCACGATGAACTATCTTGACCTTGTGAAAATCTGGATAAACAATCCACAGGCAGCATATAAAGATGCACCATTTATAGTAACAATAGCTGAAGTGCTGTTGATACTGTTTTCTGCATTTATCGCATTTTATATTTTTAAGATTGCCATCAAGATGATTTTTAACCCTCTGATTAAAAAAAGCAAAAATAAGTGGGATGACTTTCTTGTCAAACGACATTTTTTTCATCGCCTTTCGCTTGTTGTACCTGCGATTGTTTTCTATCTGTATGCTCCACTCTTTCCCTCAATTGAGATTATGATTCGCAGAATAGCTCTGTCGTGGTCTGTATTGATTGTTCCAATTGCCCTTTCTACTGTTTTGATGTCGCTGAACGATGGCTATGAACGGTTGACAATTTCAAAATCAAAGCCGATAAAAGGTGTTTTGCAGATTGTGGTTATTCTGAGCTATCTTGCGGCAATAATTGTTATTGTCTCAATTGTGATTAATAAGTCGCCAGTGGTGATTTTGAGTGGTATTGGTGCGATGACTGCTGTCTTGATGTTGGTTTTCAAAGATACCCTTCTCAGTTTTGTTGCGGGGCTTCAAATCAGCTCTAATAATACCATTCGAAAAGGTGATTGGATTGTGATGCCACAGTATGGAGCAGATGGCAATGTTATTGATATTTCGTTGCATAGTATTCAAATTCAGAATTGGGATAAAACAATTACAACAATTCCAACACACAAGCTGCTCGACGAGAGTTTTATCAACTGGCGGGGCATGGAAGAGAGCGGGGGTCGGCGCATATCTCGCAACATTAACATTAACACTAATTCTGTTCGTTTTCTTACACAAAAAGAGTTGCAAGAACTTGGGCGAATTGCCTTGATAAAAGATTATATAAATGAAAAGATGTCAGAAATTATTATGGATAACGATACGAGAAATATCGACCTTGGTCACGAGATAAACGGCAGGCAGCTGACCAATATTGGAACATTCAGAGCCTATGTCTATAACTATCTTCACGCTCGTTCTGATATTCATAAAGAGATGACTCTTCTTGTCCGTCAACTGCAATCAAAAGAGCATGGAATTCCCCTCCAAGTATACGCATTTACCACAATAACAGAGTGGGGCGAGTATGAAAATATTCAGTCTGATATTTTTGACCATCTGATAGCCACTGCGCCGCATTTTCACCTTTCACTTTTTCAAAATCCATCGAGCGAAGATGTGAGAATGATTGGAAAGCGAGAAGATAGTGTCTAAAAAGATAAAGAAATTACTAAAATTGCTCAAAAATGAGCCTGAGATTTATATTCAGACGCACAATTTCCCTGATCATGATGCGATTGCAACGGCGTTTGCACTCTATTTTTTGCTTGAATCAAAAGGAATCACAGCAAGCATCATCTATCATGGCGAGATTTTGCGTGACTCACTTTTGCGTATGGTGGAAGAGCTCGATATTCCTATCAAACATCATCTCGAATATCAGCTTTCAGAGGATGCCTCAATTGTCATTGTTGATGCGAACAAAGGAAATCGCAATGTTGCTCAACTTCGCGGGAGAGTTGTTGCTGTTATCGATCATCATGTTGGATCTATTCCCGAAGGTGTGCCGTTTGTAGACATTCGCGATACCTATGGCGCGTGTGCAACTATTCTGTTTAGTTATTTTGTTGAACTCAAGCTTGAGCCAACGCGGGATGTGGCATCTGCACTGCTCACTGCTATTAATTTTGACACTCATCAATTGACGCGCAATGCAACCTCTATGGATATCGAAAGTTACGCACTGCTCTATCGTGTGAGTGATGTTGAACTGGTAAACTCACTGGTTAGAAATGCCATTAAGCTTGAGGATTTGCCTGGATACCGCTATCTTTTGGACCATCTTGATATTCAACGAGGAGTTGCATTTTGTCACTTTTCGCCAGGCATAAATAAAAATCTTCTTGCCATTCTTGGTGACTATTTGATGACAATTCAAGAGGTTACCTTTGTGGTTTTATCGACGATTTCTGATGGCGAAGTCTCGGTTTCGGTTCGTTCTGAAATGAATGATAAACATGCAAATTATATCATTCAAGAGGCATTGCAAGGCATTGGATCAGGCGGCGGGCATCGTGATATGGCTGGTGGTCGTATCCATAGAATCGCCGATTTTGATGAAGAGTTGTTGCATAATGCTTTTATGAGGCTAGTCACTGGAAAAGAGAAGATTCGACTGCTTTCATCGGATAATAGTTAAGTATACATCAGACAATACAAAACAATACAAAACGATACAAAACGCTGCATAACGCTCTTTCGCACACCTGTATCTCATCAAAGATAATAAGCGTATCGTGTTCTAGGATTTTAGTATCAAAGTGAGATTCAAAAATTCTAATTAGTCTGGATTGCGAGATGTCAGAGTCAAAAAATCACTTACGAATGACTTTTTGGCACATTAAGATAAACTTAAATCATAACGGGACGGGGTAATTTCGTTACATTTTGAAGAAAAAGGGCGATTTATCCTCTCACTATAACTTTTTCTTGAACATCCACCCATTTCAAGTACACTCAAAAACCGACAATGATTGACTATTATAGTCATGTGTGAATTAGAGAGAGGGTTTCATGAAAAAACGGATTGAGGAACTTCGGAGTGAGTTTCATAAACGGTTAGAAGAAATTTCCGATAAGCGCGCTCTGAACGATTTGCGTGTTGCCTATCTTGGCAAGAAGGGAGAGGTTTCAGCACTGTTGAAGGGGATGAAAGACCTTTCAAATGAGGCGAAAAAAGAGGCAGGAGCCATTATTAATACCCTGAAAAAGGATGTAGAATCAGCAATTAAAAGCTATTTTATCACTCTCGAACAGGAAGAGTTGTATGAAAGATTGCAAAAAGAGTGGTATGATATCACCTGGCCTGAAAAAACATCAGTAGGTTCAATTCATTTGCTAGAAACGGCAATGAGAAATCTTGAACGACTTTTCACCTCAATGGGTTTTGATGTTTTGAATGGCCCAGAGATGGAAGATGAAGAGTACAACTTTACCCTTCTCAATATTCCTGATGACCACCCAGCAAGAGATACACAAGACACCTTTTGGCTCTCAAATGGAAAGTTGCTTCGTACGCATACCTCTCCTGTACAACTTCGTGGAATGTTGGAGCATAAGCCACCGTTTAAGTTTGTTGCACCTGGAAGGACCTATAGAAACGAGGCAATTGATGCCACGCACGAGCACTCTTTTCATCAGCTTGAAGGGATGGTGGTAGATAAAAATATTACAGTTGCAAATTTGATATTTACTCTCAAGCAGATTATCTCATATATTTTTGAGAATGATGTTGAAGTGCGTCTGCGCCCCTCATATTTTCCTTTTGTTGAACCTGGTTTTGAGATGGATTTTCAGTGCCAGATTTGTCATGGAAAGGGATGCAAGGTTTGCAAGAAAACGGGATGGGTTGAATATCTTGGTTGTGGAATGATTCATCCAAATGTGTTGAGAAATGGTGGAATAGACCCCGATGTTTATTCAGGATTTGCATTTGGTGGTGGTGTCGAGCGATTGATTATGATGAAGTACAGTATCGATGATATTCGTCATTTTACCGCTGGAGATATTCGCTTTTTGAGCCAATTTTAGGAGAAAATAATGAGAATTTCATTAGACTGGATTAACGATTTTATAGATATTTCAAAGATAGATCCTGAAGAGATTTCTCGGAAAGTTACGATGAAATCAGCAGAGATTGAAGAGTCATACGCTATTGGTAAACATTTCGAAAAAGTTAAAGCGGCAAAGATAACGGCAATTGCTCCTCATCCACAGGCTGATAAACTTCAGCTTGCCACTGTTTTTGATGGAGAGACAGAGACAACCGTTGTCTGTGGAGCGCCAAATATTGCGATTGGACAAATTGTGCCATTTGCTCCACTTGGAACTGTTTTGCCAGGGAATTTTGAAATTAAACCAATCAAGATTCGTGGTGTCGAAAGTGTAGGAATGCTTTGTGCAGCAGATGAGCTGGGGCTTGGCGATGATCATGATGGCATTTTGTTGCTGAAAGATGAGGTAACGCCAGGAGCATCTCTCAGTGATATATTTGGTGCTGGAGACTACATTCTTGAGGTTGAGAATAAGACAATAAATCACCGTCCTGATATGTGGGGACACATCGGTTTTGCCCGCGAAATCCGTGCTATTTTTAACCTCCCGTGGAGAGATGTTCCAGCATTCTCTGGCATCAAGTCGGACAGTAATACTGAGTCGATGAAAATCTCAATTGCCACGGATAATGCTCTCTACTATGCTGGCTTGCGTATCAGTAATGTTGCTATTGCTGAAAGTCCAGAGTGGCTTAAACGACGCTTGCGTGCGGTTGATCTTCGTCCAGTGAACAACATTGTCGACATCACAAACTTTGTGATGATGGAGACAGGGCATCCAATGCATGCATTTGATCGCAAAAATATTGATGGCGACACAATTGTTATTAGAAATTCTGTTGAGGGAGAGCATTTTATCTCACTTGACGACAAAAAACATATACTGCAAAATGGCGATATTGTGATAGCCGATGCGGATAAGATTCTTGCACTCGGTGGCGTTATGGGTGGCGCAAATTCACAGGTAACCGACGAAACGACAGAGCTTTTTGTTGAATCAGCACTTTTCAGGCCTGCAATTGTTCGCCAAACAGCGGGACGATACGATTTGCGTACCGATTCATCATCTCGATTTGAAAAGGCTCTCTGGGTTGAAAATGCTCGCTTCGCAATGCAGCGGTTTTCTGAACTCGTTAAAAAGATTATTCCAGAAGCAGTGATTTCATCATCACTTCTTGAGGTAGATAACTCAAAGGGGTATGGTTTTGATGGTACGATTTCTATAACGCCAGACTATATTAGGAATCTTTTAGGTCTTCCTGAAACACAGCTTTCAGATGCAACCATCCAGCAGATGCTTGAGTTGCTTGATTTTCAAATTGAACAAAAAAATGGTGAGTGGAAAATCACTATTCCTGCCCACCGTCGCAGTAAAGATGTTTCGATAAAACAAGATATCGTTGAAGAGGTCGGCAGACTGTTTGGATTTAACAATATTGCGCCTGTTGCGCCACTTTTTCCGAATACTCCACCTGCTCCTAATCGCTTTCGAGAGAAGGTGGTGAAAATAACGAATACTCTTGCCCTTTCATTTGGCGGACATCATGTTATTAACTATCTTTTTGTCAGCAAGAAGGATCTCGATTTTGCGGGTAATCCACCATCTGGACAACCTGTCAGAACAGTAGAGGAGAGAGAGCAACCATGGTTGAGAACCTCGTTGGTAACGGGATTGCTTAGCAATGTACAGACAAATATGAAGCGTTATTCAGATTTCACACTGTTTGAGATGGGCCGCATTTTTTCAACAGAGCGAGAGTGGAAACGACTCGGAGTTATCCACTATACAAAATCTAACCCAATGGGAGAGATGATAAAGATTGCCACCGCTTTGATGAATACTTTGCAAATTCCTCAGTTTTCATTTGAGCCCATTTCGACCCACGATACAATGAATGCAAAAGAGCTTCTGCATCCAGGTCGAGGTGCCATTATTGTCGCGTTAGGTAAAAAAATTGGTATCTGCGGAGAGCTCCACCCACAGAAAGTGTCTCAAAAAGGAATAAAGGGGAAAATTGGCTATATCGAATTTGATGAGCAGCTGTTTGAAATGCCTCAAAAGTCAGGTAAATTCAAACATATAAATAAATTTCCTTCAACATCGTTTGATGTTACTGTCTTGCTTGAGTCAGGACAATATGTTAAAGATGTTCTCTCAATTGTCAGCAAGAATGTCTCTAGAAATATTCGTGAATCTGTTAATATCGCAGATAGATTTGAAGGTGGTGATTTAGCCGAAGGCGTTGCCGCTGTCTCAATTCGTGTCGTTCTCAATGGCAAGGATAGGACATTGCGAGGGGAAGAGATGAAAGAGGCACAAGATAGTGTTCGCGAGGCGTTGAAAAAGAAAAATTATGCATTAAGAGGAGAGTAAAATGACCGGTATTTTAATTAAAACAGCAGAGCAAATTGTTAAAATTAACAAAGCAGGGAATATTCTTGGCGAAGTTTATCACTTGCTGAGAGCTTATATCAAGCCGGGAATGACAACAGCGCAAGTTGATGCCTTTGTTGATCGCTACATCAAAAAACATAACGCTTCTCCGACTTTCAAGTCAGTGCCGGGATACCGTCATGCGACCTGTATTTCAATAAATAATGAAGTTGTTCACGGTATTCCGTCAAAAAAGAAGATTATTCAGCGAGGAGATATAGTGTGTGTCGATGGTGGTGCAACACTAGATGGATATATCGGCGATTCTACTCAAACATTTGTGATGCCTGGTGCAAGCGAAGAGGCAAAACAGCTTGTTGATGTAACAAAGAAATGTCTTGAGTTGGGTATCGCAGAGTGCGTTATCGGCAATACAATTGGCGATATTGGTGCAGCAGTTCAAGCCCATGCAGAATCATTCGGATATGGCGTTGTTCGTGATTATTATGGGCATGGCACAGGCATCGAATTGCATGAGGATCCATCAATTCCACACTACGGTGAAAAGGGGACAGGACTGATTCTGAAAGAGGGAATGGTAGTTGCCATTGAGCCAATGATAAATCAAGGAAGTTACGATTGCAAGACCCTTCGTGATGGCTGGACTGTTGTCACTGTTGATGGGAAGCTTAGCTGTCAATGGGAGCATACCGTTGCAATTACAAAAGATGGGCCAAAAGTTTTAACAGGGAGACCGTAATGGCAAAAGAGGAGAAAAAAGAGAAAAAAGGTGGATTCTTACGCGTTGTTTTCTGGATTGTTCTTATCTATCTTGTTGCTAATTTTTGTTGGAATAACAAACCGCTCTACCGTCTGATCTGGCCTAGCAATTCAACTGAAATATCGACAGATAGTGTAGAAAAGCTGAAAGAGAAGGTTCTTGAGACTGTCGAAGAGACAAAAAATGAAGTGTTAAAGGCAGAGACCGCCATTATCCCAAAAGAGGATAAAGAGTCACTAAAAGAGTTAATAAAACAGAAAGCAGCAGATGAAAAACAGTAGTCGCTGGAACAAAAAGAGTCTTGCCAAGCTCTTCTCTGCAATAAAAGTTTGGAATGATGCACTTACCTATTCTCCTATCATCGATTTGATGGCAGCTGGTGGTGATACACCGTGGCAAATCCTTGTTTCAACCATGCTTTCCGCTCGAACGAAAGATGAGGTAACGGCCTCAGCATCACGCCGCCTGTTTGCCCATGCTATCACACCAGAAGAGACCATAAAACTTTCAATTGAGCAGCTTGAAAAGGCGATATTTCCTGTCGGATTTTATCACACAAAAGCAAAGAATTTGGCGAAATTATCACGAATGATGGTGGGAGATTACCATTCAGAAGTGCCAGACAGTGTTGAAGAGCTTATCAAATTACCTGGAATAGGCGTCAAAACAGCATCGCTTGTTGTGATTAAAGCATTTAACAAACTCGACATCTGCGTTGATACACATGTTCACCGTATTTCAAATATGTGGGGATTCGTTGAGACAAAAAAGCCAGAAGAGACACGAGATGCACTGAAACAGGCACTTCCCGAAGAGCACTGGAAAGATATTAATCAATATCTTGTTACCCTTGGGCAACTTGTCTGTAGACCAATGAAACACGAATGCGATAAATGTCCGGTTCAGACGCTTTGTGATCACGCATTTAAACCGGTAAAGCGTTAGTTTGCAATTCACCAATTCTTTTTTGGAGGAGTGATGA
>JAGLDR010000034.1 GCA_023145475.1 bacterium | reverse complement strand
TAGTTTGAGATATCTTAGAAGATGGAGGGCGTAATGTGGATTAAAAGAGAGTTAAAACAGCGAATAATAAAAGCAACTCAGTCAAGGCCAACAGTGCTTCTAACTGGTGCACGACAGACAGGAAAGAGCTCTCTCCTCAAAAATATATTTCCGAACACCCACTATATATCATTTGATCACCTGCAACAGGTTGAGCAGGTAAAAGAATCACCTAAACACTTTCTTAACCAGTTTGAATCGCCGGTTATTTTAGATGAAGTTCAATATGTTCCAGAACTGTTTAGAGAGTTAAAAATTGTAATCGATGAAAATCGACAAGAGTATGGAAAATGGATTTTGACCGGCAGTCAGCAATTTGAACTTATGGAAAATATTAGTGAAACTCTTGCCGGAAGAATTAGCATCATTCATCTTGAAACATTGAGTGCATCGGAATTAAGAAAGAGCAATATACCGCATATCAAAGAATTTCTGTGGAAGGGTGGATATCCAGAAATATGGAGCAATGAACTCCTAGAAACCAATGATTTCTTTGAAAGTTATATCAGAACATATATCGAAAGAGATTTGAGAAGAATTGTTGAAGTAAAAAACCTCAATGATTTTAGACGCCTCCTCAAAGTTTTGGCAACAAGAGTTGGACAACTTCTCAATTATAGAGATATTTCTAAAGATGTTGGCGTATCAGATATGACCATAAAAACATGGATTCATGCACTACAAACCAGCGGACTTATCTATCTTCTTTCACCTTTTTATACCAATATTGGAAAACGCCTTACCAAATCACCCAAAATATATTTTGCCGATCATGGTTTGGCTGCATATCTCCTTGGAATTGAGACAATGCACGAGTGGAACAATCATATTTATCGCGGTAATTTATGGGAAAATTTTGTGATGATGGAGCTTATTAAGACTCATTTTCTAACACCGGGAAAAGATATCTTTTTTTATAGAGACCAAAATGGCGTAGAGATAGATTTTATGATTGAGAAAAAAAGGAAATTGTTTTTCATTGAAGCAAAAGCAACTGAGACGGTAAATAAAAAGAAGCTGAATTTCGGTAAGGTTATCCCTCTTTTTGAGGAGAAATATGAAACGGAAGCTATTGTGGCACAAAATATTCCAGATAAAAAGATACTTAGATTAGGTGGGTACAACTCTTTTAATCCACTCAATGTTGTGTATGAATTAAAATGACGAGCACCTAACTTCTCTCGGAGGCACTATGAAACAGACTATCACATTCATGAGCTACAACATCGAACACATGAAAGATATGTTTAAATCACATCAGATTAAGGAGTCTGCTCTTCCGCGTATCGAGGCTTTTAAGAGTTTCTATAAACAGTTTAAGCCCGATATTATCACCATCGTTGAGGCGGCTAACAAAGAGTGGATGCACGAGCTTTTTCTTGAGAAAACGGGATTGAAAGAGGCAGGTTACCGCGTTGCACGAGGAGAAGCGCGAGGCGTTCATGATATCGCTGTCTACTACCGTTCTCCTTTTCGTGTTGAGGCAATTGATGAAGCGTTTGACTCATTTGATGAGTGGCACGACGACATTGATAGTGACGGAGTGAAAGAGGTCTATTATTTTGAACGAAAGCCACTGGAAATCAAGTTTTCCATCAATGACAGCGAGCATCTAACGGTCATAACAATTATGAACAAATCAAAAAATGTTGGACGCTCAACCGGGTTTCATCAATATGAAAATTTTGCACTTGGAACGAGAAAAAAACAGATTGCACAGGCAAAAAAGATTCGAGAGAGGATAGATGCTCTCTTAGATGCCAATGTAAATGAGATGATAGTTGTTTCAGGCGATTTTAACGATGATCCTGGCCTTGATCCCTATGAAAAACAGCTTGGTCAGAGCAGTGTTGAGACCATTATGGGCTCTATTTGGCATCCACGAGCTATTTTTACCAATGTCCTCAGACACCTTGTTGAAGATGGCAGAAAGGTCTTTACCCTTGAGTTCCGGGACAGAATTATGCACAATTACGATGAGAGAAAAGCGTGGCTAGACCATATTCTTGTCTCTCCATCTATGGTTGACGGACGCGGTGCGTTACAGCTTATTTCTCACTCTGGAACAGTTATTCACGACAATGAGTTTGTGAGTATTATTTCAGATCATCGTCCTATAATCTGTCAATTTGACTTGAAATAGGCTATTTGGTACACTCACTGAGGATTTAACGGAGGTTGCTATGGGACTCACTTTTGGATTTATTGGGTGTGATACTCAGACGGTAGATATGTTGCGGTTTTTTTCAACACTACCAGATATTACCGTGGCTGTTGTTGCAGATGTTACGCGGGATACTCCTGCAATGATTTTTGCATCTCAAAATGGTATTCATATGACGACAAATGTGATGGAGGCAGCGACAACATATAAGCTTGATATCCTCTTTCATGTTTCTGCGATGGATAGTATCTCTTCAGCGAGTATCGCGACGGCACTTTCTGACGAGGCAATCTATTTCAATCCTGCGACAACAAAAGTGATGTTGAAAACAGTGGCGACAATCTTGTCAACAGAGTATATCCGTCTTGAACAGCAGTTTGTGAGTAATATTAGAGAGATTTCACAGGCGCTCAATGAATTTGCTACAATCACTAAAAATATTGATATTCTTGCCATCAACGCCAGTATTGAGGCGGCAAGAGCGGGTGAGACAGGAAAGGGTTTCTCAGTTGTTGCCACAAATATTAAAGATTTGGTAAAACACAGTAAACAAAACTTCACCAATATTCGTCGTGCACTTCGTGAATTAGAGCAGGTCGGAGACAATCTTGCACTCACCTCTAAAATATTAAAGTTGCAAAACAAAGAGTAAATTTGAAAAAGTAAAGGTTTTTTTTGCTTTGTGATGTGAAATAGTTATACTATTGCGTACTTTTTGTTTTTCTTTAGTAATTTCGGGAGGTAATCCATGACCACAAAAGATTCCGTAACACAAAATGAGAAAGGAAGCGTGACAGAGTTTCAGGCACTGGCGGTAACACTTTCTAACAGTAACAAGGTAACCGTTCCCTCTGCAAAAGAGTTGTATGAACTGGCAACAGGGCAGATGACTGTTATTCAAACGGATATGGAAATGCCTGAACTTCCTAATCGTGAGCTTGCAGAGCCAAAGGTTCTTGTAAATATAACGGGACAGGATTCTCAGCTTTCTGATTGGGCGGTAAGAGTCGTTCCTCAACGCAGCGAACTTGATGATTATACAGCGCAAGAAGAGCGAGATGAGTTGCTTGCAATTGTCAGAGAGGCAACGCACGATTTGATGCACGGTGATTTGTGCAAAACCACTGCCTTTTTCTCCCATCACGCAGGATTTATGGGAACAATCGAGATGGTTGCGCCAATTGAATACGCAAAGTTGTCTCATGATTTTTCTCTTGCTTTTCATCCAATAAATGATGAGAGCAAAAAGATGTATAAAAGGAGTAAACCACTCAATGAAGATGCCGTAAGATTGGTTCTTTTCCCAGAATGGGTGAACGAAGAGTGGCTCTATTGGAAGTCTGGTACAGCAGGTCAAGAGAATTTTGAACAACTTGAGCCTCCTCGGATTATGATGATTTATGATGTTGAGAGCAATACCGCATTTTTGCTTGGTGCTCGTTGTTTTCTTGAAGTTAAAAAGGCTGCCATCTCTATTATTGGAAATATGGCTGTCCGTCAAAAACTTGGTCTACCACTGAATGGTGCCTCACAATCCTTTAATGTGTTGCAAGGTGGCAAGTTACATCAGACTAATTTCTCAATGGTTGGATTGTCAGGAACAGGAAAGTCAACAATCGCCTCTTGTGTGCATGAAACTCATCTCAAAAGCTCTAAAAAAGAGAGTGTAGAGATTGGTGGTGATGACAGTTTGGTGATGATGGTTGGCAATATTAATGGACGAAAGATGGGACTTCTCTCTCTTGAATCTGCCTATTTTCATACAACAGCAGACCTTAAAGCAAAATCTTCTGCCAAAAAACAGATTCTTTCTGCTGAAAATGTGATGGTTTCACGAGATGAAAAAGATAAAAAAATATTGATTTACCAAAATGCACTAGATGAAGCGGGTCGCGTACTTCTTAAGCCATCTACAGAAGATGGAATGATTGCACATCTTAATCTTCCTGACTATTTTGTTATGTTGACTCACGACACCCTGTTGCCACCTGTTATGTTGATTAAAGATACTAGTTTGATGAAGGCGATGTTCCTTTCGTATGGTAGTGAGACAGATGAAGGATACCGTTTTGAGCCTGCTGCAAATCCTCATACACTCTGGTCTCTTGATGAAGAGTTATCACTGTTTGAGAAAGCGTATGTAAAGACAAAATTCAAAATGCTTATTTTGAATACAGCGTCATTTTATCGCACAGATAAGAATAGTGCAGATATTCCAAAAGAGATTTCGTCAGGTATTTTGTTGCGTATCGCAAAAGGCGAGCTTAAATGGAAAGATTGGTCTGCTACAATGCCTGGCTTCTTTTTGCCAGATAAAAACAGCTTAAAAAATCTTAGAAAAGATTATGATACACTCTATGATCCTGAAAAGATTAAAGATAAAGAGAAGTATCAAGCAAGATTGCGTGAAAGAGTTGAGCAACGATTGACCTATTTGCAACAGCTTGGCGCTGCCCATTCACTACTTACACCATTTTATAGAATTCTTTCTAAACTTCCATAGTTTCTTGAGGGGAGATTCAGCGTAAGGTGAATCTCCTTTTGATAGTTTTGTGGTTATTCGTCGCTGTAATCAATAACATTCATTCTATTATAGTTAAAGAGCTCATCTTCAGAGAAGAATCGTTGAAGCTCTATGAGTGCCTCTTCAAGGTTGGCTGAAGCGTGCACAACATTGTTGCGAACAGAGATAGAAAAATCGCCACGAATGGTGCCTGGACGCGCCTCACGAGGATTGGTAACGCCGGTAAGATCGCGTACTCGCTTTACAATTCCTGCGCCTTCAAGAGCAATTGCAACAACAGGAGTGCTCATCATAAAGGATTGTAAGTCGTTGAAAAAAGGTTCATTGATAAGGTGTGCATAGTGCAACTTTACAAGATGCGCGGTCATTTCCATCATCTTCAATCCGACAATTTTAATTCCTTTTCTTTCAAAACGGGTCATAATTTCTCCGATAAGCTCGCGCTGAACGGCTCCTGGCTTAATAAGTACCAGTGTTTTCTCTTTCATCTATTCCTCCAAATTGCATAAACTGAGCATTACGCTCATAAAATGATTGTACTCTATTTTTGAGGATAGGGAAAATTTATTTAAGAGTGAGTAGTGAAGGGTGAGGAGCGAAAAATGCAAAATCTTTTACAAGTGGGACTCTAATCTCTATAATAGACGCGCTACCACTGAGGAGTGATTATATGAAAGTTGTTGTTTTGGGTGCAGGCAGCGTTGGGTACGATACTACACGACAGTTGATTGAAGAGGGCAAGGATGTTGTCCTAATTGAACAGAATGGAGAGCGTGCGAAGTATGCAGCCTCTCATCTTGACTGCTTGGTCATACATGATTCTGGAAATAGTTTTGCTGTCTTGCAAAGAGCAGGGATTGAAGATGCCGATTTTTTTATTGCTGTTACAAATTCAGATGAAGTAAATATGGTTTCCTGCGCTCTTGCCGCTCAATGCTCTAAGCCTAAAAAGATTGCGCGAGTGCGGAATATGAATTATGGAAGAGCGACATTTGAGGGTGCTCCCTTTTTAGGTGCCGATTATGTTATCTCGCCTGAAGTTGAGGCAGCTCGTCAGATTATTAGGACGATTGATCATGGTGCGTTGAGTGATGTTCTCAGTTTTGAAAACTCTTCAGTTCGTGTGCAGAGCTTTGTGGTGGAAAAGAACTCTCTTTTTGCCAAAACGACTCCTCTGAAAATACGCATGAAGATTGAGGGTGTCTTTCTGATTATTGCTCTTTTTCGTAATGATGATGTTATTATCCCACGAGGTGATACGCAGATATTGCCGGGAGATCGTCTTTTTGTTGCCACTGATGAAAAGATGATGCATAAGATATTTAAGAAGATGCATCGTAATGTCAAGCCAATTAAAAGAGTTGTTGTTGCAGGGGCTGGTACAATTGGTCGCTTGGTGATTGACCATCTCTTACGGCACAAGTATGATGTTACTCTCATTGAAAAGAATAGTGATGCAAGCAAGGAGATGTCAGAGAAACATCCAGATTTGCTTGTTCTCACCGGTGATATTCGAGATGAGACAATGTTTACGGATGAACAGTTGATGAAGCAAGATCTCTTTTTGTCTACTACCGGTAACCAAGAGATTAATATGTTGACTGCGATTTATGCGAAAATAATTGGGATTCCTTCGGTTATTGCGCTTGTACACAAGGCAAATTATCTTACCATTGCACAAAAATTGAAGGTTGACGCAACAATCAGTCCAAAAGTCAGCTCTGTTGATGCTATTATTAAATATATCCGAAAGGGGCATATTCGTGCTTTTTACTCTCTGTTTGATGGTAAGGCAGAGATTATAGAATTTGGCATTTCAGCAGGCAATGAGCTTATTGGCACAAAGCTTCGAGAGATTGAGATGCCTCGGAAATCACTGATTATTTCAATTTCAAGAGCGGGTCGGGATCTTATCCCTGACGGTTCAACAGAGATTCAAGTTGCCGATGATATTATTGTTATTGCATTGCGTGCAGATGTTCATAAAATTGAAACACTTTTTGCAACGCTCTTATGAATTACAAAGCGATAACTAGAACACTAAGCTTTTTGCTGCTTATCATCTCAATTTTTATGATGATTCCTCTGGGTGTAGCAGTAATATATGGTGAGCAGCACGCTCTTTTCTCATTTGCATTACCAATCATTCTTTCCGTTGTTATCCTGCTGCCAACGGCCTACCTCCTCAGAAATGTTTCTATGAGGCTTTCAACAAGAGATGGATTTCTTGTGGTTACGCTCAGTTGGATTGCTGCATCATTTTTTGGCTCGCTTCCCTTTGTTCTTTCGGGCGCTATTCCTCATTTTACCGATGCTTTCTTTGAGACGATGTCAGGATTTACCACAACCGGAGCAAGTATTTTAACTAATATTGAAGCTGTGCCCAAAAGTATCTTGTTTTGGCGTTCACTTACCCACTGGCTTGGTGGTATGGGGATTGTCGTTTTGACGGTTGCCGTTCTCCCGATTTTAGGAATTGGAGGGTTGCAGCTGCTCAAGGCGGAGGCACCAGGTCCTACAGTAGATAAAATCACGCCAAGAATTGCTGAAACGGCAAAGGTACTGTGGTATATTTATCTTGGAATGACTGTGGTTGAGACGGGATTGCTGATGATTGGTGGTATGTCTCTATTTGACGGTCTTACGCATACATTTGGTACTTTAGCAACGGGTGGTTTTTCTACACGAAACAGTAGTGTAGGTGCCTATAATTCTGCCTATATTGACGCAGTAATTACCTTTTTTATGGTGCTTGCGGGGATGAATTTTTCCCTTCACTTCCGTTTTTTAACAGGAAATTTCAAAAAACTGGCAGTTGATACCGAGATGAAGGTCTATCTCGCTATTTTTGCGATTGCTACAATCTTGATTTCATTTTCACTCTATGGAAAGGTCTATGATTCATTTGCGACAGCTCTGAGGTATGCCTCTTTTCAGGTTGCCTCAATTTTAACAACGACGGGGTATGCTACGACCAATTTTGAGCTTTGGCCACCGTTTGCGATTATTATCCTCTTTATTCTGATGTTCATTGGAGGAAGCAGTGGCTCCACGGGTGGAGGAATAAAAGTTGTCAGAATTGTGACGCTTTTCAAGCAGGGAATTAATGAGATGCTCTATCTTATTCATCCTCGTGGTGTTTTTACTCTGAGACTCAGTGGACAGCCGATAAAAAAAGATATGGTATACGCTGTTAGTGGTTTTTTTATGCTCTATCTGCTTATGTTGCTTACGGTAACACTGATTGTTGCTGCTGCTGGCTATGATATTACAACATCATTAACTACGGCACTTGCGACAGTTGGTAATATTGGTCCTGG
>JAGLDR010000033.1 GCA_023145475.1 bacterium | reverse complement strand
TCTTCTCGATACCAACAAATGGAGGGAGTTGCGAGACATTAGAACCGGAACAGGTCGGGTCTGCACATTTATATATTCGATGAAACACCATAGAAGTTATCAAAGAAATAATTTTACTATAAATTACATATTACGGATGAGTGACAACACGCAATTAAATTGCATATTGAAGGTTGCTATGCTATTATAAGACTGTCGATAAACTCTTATGGAGGAAGTCCAATGAATGTTATTTTTGCTTTTCGTGGCTTTGATGAACACAGTCAGACATTAAAAGAGTACACCGAAAAACGACTTAACAAGGTTGAAAAATTGTTAGATATGAACACCTTAGTTGATGTTGTCTTCACCAAGGAGACACACGAGAAAAAAACAGAGATTAAAGTAAGTCATAATGGTATAGATTTTTTAGCAAGCGATGTCCATGGCGACTTTGATGCATCAATTGATTTGTGTGTCGATAAAATCCATCGTCAAATTGTAAAAGATAAAAACAGAAAAGTAGATAAGCGAAGATCCTAGGTCTGCGAAGGTTTTCTCACATGTGTGGGCGAGTAGCTCAGTTGGATAGAGCGTTGGCCTCCGGAGCCAAAGGTCGTGGGTTCGAATCCCGTCTTGCCTGCCATTTTTCTTCTCTACGATTTCTTCTCTTTTTTTTACTCTTGCTTCTCTTATTATCATCGACGACTATTCATGCTAAAGACTTCTCTTTTTCGAAATCTCAAGAGATACTTTATGCTATGAAAATTCTTGATTTTTCACCTGGAGACACCTCTGTTCCTCCTTTTTTCAACACTGTTTTACCCCAAGATATTAAAAAACTAGAAGCACAGAAAAAGGCGTGGGTCTTTTCTGCTGTCCTCCTTCCTCTTATCCTGAGAGCAAACAACCAGATAATCGAGGAAAGAGTAGGCACAACAGCTCTATTTAAAGAGAGAGAAAGTCTCTCAGAAGAGAAGATTACTCAATTGCTTGCAGTGCTAAAAAAATATAAAATTGCTCAAAAGAAGAGAGATGTCGAGTGGCTAAAATCGATTAGCGAAAAACAACACAATCAGATTCTTCATCAAATTAATATAAAGATTCAGCCGATATCCCCTGCTCTGACTCTTGCACAGGCAGCTCTTGAATCGGGATGGGGAACATCTCGTTTTGTACGAATAGCTAACAATCTTTTTGGACAGCACACCACCAGTGCTCGCTATGGGATTCGTCCGAAATACTGGACAGGTGGACACAACCAAAACATTAAGATATTCTCTTCTGTCTGCGACTCTATTGCCGCCTATATGCTTAATCTTAATCGAAATCAAGCATATAAATCATATCGTACAATACGCTTTAAACATCCAGCTAAACCTCAATTTCATATCTATGGTTTTGAAAAGTATTCAGAGATTGGAGAGGAGTATATTAAAAGGCTGAAAACGATGCTGTACCACTATAAATTTATTGCTTATACCAATGCGACTTTAGATACCCCCGAACGGCTAGAGCGCCTCTCACAATTAAAATCTTTTTATATTTATTGACCCGAAACAGACAATACTTTATAATCCTCCTGTCTTATCATTTTTTAAGGAGACGATATGCCTAAAAGTGAAGTTCCAACACTCTTAATTGTTTACAAGAAATTCAACACTTTCTATCTTGATTACATTCGAACAATCCGTAATAATTGGCTTTTTATGCGAATGAAACATCGCTATCCTGTTGGCACATCACTTCGATTTAAGTTTAAGGTGGCAGCACTGCCTCAAGAGTTATTATTTAATGGCACAGTGATACATCACGGTGTAAATGATCAAGGACTTGATGGAATAGGAATAAAACTGAACCGAAACTCCGAATCTGCAAAATTGTTAGACCATCAACTTACAATGATGATAAAAGATCGATTTGGAGAATATTGGGGTGGACAGATAGCGGGGTTTTTACGAGATGAAGGATAAAAAAAACATATCTAAAGCGCACTATTGCGTCCTTGATGATGACCAACTCTTTTTAAAAAGGGCTGAACTTAAGTTAACATCAAATCTTAAAAAGAACTATTGTGGAAGCTTTGTTTCTACTGGCATTGATGCCATTGATATTGCTAAAAAAACGCCATTGACTCTTTTTATTGTTGATATAGATCTTGGCACCGAAAATGGTATCGATATTTTTGATAAAATAAAGAAGATTACTCCCCAATCTCGGGTTATTTTTATCACAGGTGATAAAAAGATGATGCAAGATGCGTCACTAAGAAAGCGAGCTTTAGAAGAGGGTGGTATTGATTTTATTACCAAACCGGTTGAGTGGACTGAACTTACTATTAAAATTCGCAACAATCTTGAACTTATGAGCCATCAGTACTGGCTTGAAGAGCGTGTGCAAGAGCGAACAAATATGTTAATTCATGCCGATAGGTTGGCAACTGTTGGAACAATGGTAAGCTCAATTGTACACGAGGTTTCAACACCGCTCACCTTTATTAAAGCAAATCAAGAAACATGCCTTTATGCATGGAAAAAAGCAGAAGGGAAAATCGAAAACCCTGAAGTTATTGATATGTTTGAGGCACTTATTCGACCAAGCCTTGAAGATAGCCTTCACGGTGTCCTTCAAATTGAAAATCTCCTTGCATCTTTTCGAAAGTTTTATAAAAAAGAAGAAAAAATATCACAAGAAGATGTCGTTTTAGTTTTGAAAGATGTCAACACTTTGACCACATACGCTATTAAGAAGAATAATATTATATTTACCATCAACAACTTTCTTACAGACTCATTTATCGTAAAGTGTAACAAACAAGAGCTCCTCCAGATTATCACTAATATACTTAACAATGCCATCGACGCATTAAAAGATTCAAGCAAAACTAATCGCAGACTCTATCTCACTTTAGAAAACGATAAATTGTCTCGGATTCTTATTAGAATTTCGAACAATGGTCCTGCTATTCCCAAAGATAAGGTTGAGGATATATTTGAGCCTTTCTTCACAACAAAATTAGAAGAGGCAGGCACAGGACTTGGACTCTATATTGTTCGACAAATTCTTCAAAAAACAGGTGGCGATGTTCATCTAGAAAACAGAACAAAAGAGAAGCCAACCGTAGATTTCATCCTCACCATACCAACAGTGCCCCAGCGACGCTAAACAATCATTGACAACAAACTTGCATCTTCTCGCAAGCTTTATAATATGACTTTGGATAGTTTTTTTTGAGGAATTTACAAATGACAAACATTGCAACAAAGGCCGTTAACACAATTAGAACCCTTTCAATTGACATGATTGAAGCTGCAAATTCTGGACATCCAGGATTGCCACTTGGTGCTGCTCCAATGGGATACACCCTTTTTCACAACCATCTTGCTATCGATAGTGAAGCTCCTTTGTGGAAAAACAGAGATCGCTTCATACTGTCAGCAGGACACGGAAGCGCTCTTCTCTATTCACTTTTGCATCTTACAGGTTTTAATCTTTCAATTGAAGATTTAAAGAAGTTTCGTCAATGGGAGTCAAAAACACCGGGACATCCTGAATTTGGTATTACTGATGGTGTTGAGGCGACAACAGGACCACTTGGGCAAGGAATGGCAAATGCTGTTGGATTTGCAATGGCAGAAAAATGGTTAGCAGACACTTTTAACAGACCATCATTCTCTATTGTTGATCACTATACCTATACTCTTGTCGGTGATGGATGTCTGATGGAAGGTATAACTGCAGAGGCATCAAGTATTGCCGGACATTTGAAGTTGGGAAAATTGATTGTTATGTATGATGCAAACAATATCTCTCTTGATGGACCACTTGATCTTACATTCACTGAAAATGTTCAGAAACGGTATGAATCATACGGGTTTCAAGTCATTGTTGTCGATGATGGTGATGAAGATTTTACCGCGATTGACAGTGCAATCAGTGCTGCGAAAGACGACCTTTCTCGTCCGTCATTGATTATTGTGAAGACTACAATTGGTTTTGGTTCGCCATCAAAAGCAGGCACTTCAGCTGCTCATGGTGCACCACTTGGAGCTGAAGAGATAGAAAAAACGAAAAAGGCACTTGGCTGCAATCCTGATGAAAAATTCTTTGTTACAGATGATGTCTACAGCCACTTTAAAGAGTCATCAAAACGAGGGAAAGAATCTCGTATAGCATGGGAAGCCCTTTTTGCTGCGTGGCAAGATAAGCATCCAGAATTAGCAAAGAAATGGAATCTGTTTTATGCCTTAAAACCGACAGAAAATCTTTTTGAAAACCTGCCTGATTTTGAGGTAGGAGGTTCAATTGCAACACGCGTCGCATCATCAAAAGTGGTGAATGCCCTGCACTCTTTCACCCCTTTTCTAATCGGTGGAGATGCTGATTTATCATGCTCTACAAAAACAGCTTTAAGTGATGGTGGAGATTTTTCCTATCGTACAAGTGGTGCAAATATTCATTTTGGTGTAAGAGAGCATGCAATGGGCGCTATTGCTAACGGTGTTGCCTATCATGGTGGTGCTCGTATTTTCACTGCAACATTCTTCTCTTTTGCCGACTACATGAGACCAGCAATTCGCATGGCTGCCCTCTCATCTCTTCCAACTATATCTATCTTTACTCATGACTCACTCGCAGTTGGAGAAGATGGCCCAACACATCAGCCAATAGAGCAATTAGCGTCACTCAGAATTATTCCAAACTTAGTGGTTATTCGTCCATCTGATGCGACTGAAACAGCTGCTGCGTGGGCAACAATGCTCTCTGACACGACACGGCCATACGCACTCATACTCTCTCGCCAGAATCTTCCTGTGATTGATAGAAAAATCTATGCAAACAGTGAAAATCTCAAAAAAGGTGGTTATATTTTGCACAAAGAAGAGAACCCAAACCTTCTCATTATTGCCACAGGCTCCGAAGTTCCTTTAGCAATTGATGCCTCAAAAGAGCTGAAAAAAGAGGGTATTCGTGTGCAACTTGTTAGCATGCCATCAATGGAACTTTTTAGAGAACAAGATATTGCATATCAAAAGAGTGTTTTGCCTGACTCTCTCACAGCTCGAATGGCTGTTGAGGCTGGCACATCTTTTGGATGGAGTGAGTTTGTAGGATTGCATGGTCGCACTGTTTGTGTTGACAGATTTGGCGCATCAGCCCCTGGCAACACCGTGATGCAACACTATGGTTTTACAGTGGAAAATATCGTTAAAAATGCTAAAGAGATTCTAAAATAGAATGAATCTTCTTCTTGAATTCGTCACCTATCTTCGCCATGAGAAACGATATTCAGCACATACGATTGAAGGGTATCAAAAAGACTTAACTCTCCTTCAAGAGTGGTTTAACAGTGTTGACATCACCTTTGAAGAGGCCGAGACAGATGATATTCGAGACTATCTTGCCACCCTCTTCCATAAGGTGAAAGCAACCTCGATTCAACGCAAGATTGCCGCAATTAGACACTTCTATCTTTTTTGTACCAAGCGAAATTTTATTGAAGGAAATCCAGCAGCACTTTTAAAAACGCCCCGAAGTGAAACACTTTTACCGGCATTTTTAACAAAGAGTGAGATGGAGCAACTTATTAACTTTAATTATGGAAAATCACTGCTCGGCGTGCGCAACAGAGCAATGATGGAACTACTTTATAGCTCTGGATTGCGAGTTGGGGAGCTTGTATCTCTCTTGGTCAGCTCGATTGATCTTCATCAAAAATCGATACGCATCTTTGGTAAAGGAAAAAAAGAGAGACTCGTACCTGTCACAACAGCGGCAACTGATGCAATCGAGTCCTATCTTATGTTGCGCAAAGATGGTGGCCCGCCAAAAGCCCATCTTTTTCTGAACAGATTTGATAACCCACTTACGACGAGAGGCGTTCAATACATTATTGATGTTATCTCTCGTAAAGCGGGAATTTATAAAACCGTATCGCCCCACATGCTTCGCCATAGTTTTGCAACACATTTCTTAGATAACGGAATGAACCTGCGTTATATTCAACATATGCTTGGACATAGCAATCTTTCAACAACTGAAAAATATACCCACTTGTCCCCTGGTGAACTCTTAGCTATTCATAAAAAAGCACACCCTGCAAATAAAAAATAGCAGTTTCCCTCTTTTTTCTCACTCTATTTTTGATTTTTCTCTTTTTATATGATAAAACAAGTGGTCACTATTGGAAAGGGAGCGGTGTATGATTCAGAAAATTGGTGAGTTTTTTATTGATAGAAAGCTAATAACGACTGAAGAGTTGAAAAAAGCTCTTCTCTTTCAAGAAAAACATAAAGATAGACTCATTGGCAGTATCTTTGTAGATTTAGATATACTTTCAGAACTCGATCTTTTGCAATATCTTAGTAAAAGATTTCGCGTTCAATATATCACAAGTGAAAAGCTGGAAAAGATTCCATTAAATGAGCATGCAAGTGATATTATACCACTCTCTATTGCAACAAAGAAAAATATCTTTCCGCTAAAGCACTCTTTTGGCAATGGAATGCTCTCACTGCTTACAAGTACACCGCAAGATGTAGAGCTTTTAGAAGACTTAAAGGTTCAGCTTGCGAATGTGAGCAACATTGTGCCTGTTGTGGCCCTTCCTAAAGCTATTAAAGCACTGATTGCAAAACAGTATCAAGGTGATTTAAATGCATTTGAACGCATTTTCTCTCACACTGTTGATTTGAATATGATGGTTCCAGGAGCTGAAAAAGTAATATCGATTGATCATGAGCCAGAAGCACAACAACCAGCACATAATGTAGCTGCTGAAATTGCCGACACCTCAAAGTTAAAAGAAAACACAAAGATGTCTTTGACACAGATTGCAAATCACTCAATGGCATCTCATCATGCGACAGTCACTGAAACTATTACTGGCATCATACCTGGATATGATCACAAATTGGCGACTAACGATCCAACTGTTATTGAGATTTTCCGTGTTTTCGCAGGACTTTTTGATTCAAAAGTTGGCAGAGAGTACAGAGGCCACAGCCAGCGAGTTGCTATTTTGACACAAAGAGTTGGAAATGAGCTCTCAATGACGGAGGTCGAGCTTTATGACCTCACGATTGCCGCTCTTTTGCATGATATTGGAAAACAGTATCATATGGGCACCTTTGACATTGCTGCCCGCCTCCATGCTGACCGTCTTATCAAATATGCCAATCTTCCATCTCGCCTTTTCTCCACAATTAAACTTTCAAATAATGTCAAGCAATATCTGGGACTTATGTATGAAACTTGGAATGGTCGTGGATTTCCTAATGGCTTACGCTTAGAGGAGATACCTCTTGGTGCTCAAATTTTACAGCTTGCTCACACATGGGACTCTTTAACCTATATTTCAAATCTTCCTCTTGAAGAGGCATTTCAGCGTATTGTCAACAGCAACTTCTTTTCCGCAAAACTTATGGATGCTTTCAAAATAATCCAAGGCATTTCAGAATCACATCAAGTAGAGAAGTCAAAAACAGTTCTTATTGTGGCTCGCAATGTTGATGTAATGAATGCCCTGGATGAGAAGTTTGTTCATGCAGGATACGCAGCAAGCAAGTGCTCTCGAATGAGTGAAGCAGCAAACGCAATCAAAAACCATCATGAGCAGATGATTGCAATTGTGTGTGATATAAGACTTACTGATGATGATATTACTCCGATGAAGTTACTAAAAGCTTTGAAAAGAAAGACAAAATTAGCACACATCAGATTTTTCTTCTTTTCAAGTGAGAAAATTTCAAGTGAACTAAAAAGTGAAGCTGAAAAGGGAGGATGCGAACGAATTCTCGAATCCTTTGCTGCTGAGAAAAGCGCAGGAACTCTGCTTTCAATGATTAACAAGCAACCTCGTTAGGTCAAAACATAAGAAGGTATATATTTTGTCAACAAAACGGCGTGCAGCATGGATTTCAGTTGTAGTTGTTTCGCTTATTACTATTACAAAATTCATTTTTTTCTCTCTTTCAGGAAGCGCTGCAGTTCTCTCTGAATCGTGGCATGGCTTTTCAGATCTTCTCACCTCTTTATTTGTATTGATATTTATCTACCGCTCAAAAAAGTCCAAACCACTTCCTTCTCCCTCAGGAGAGGAATCTTTGATAAAAAAAGTTTTTAGACTCTTATGGAATATCGATTCAGACAACAAGGCAGCACTCCTCATCTCTGCACTTCTGTTTATTATATCGATTACCATATTTCTAAATATTCTTTTTTATCCTGCCGCTATTAAGGTCTCATTCCCTCTTGAAACTGGCGTAACATTTGTTATTCTCTCTATCGGCTCTTACTTTCTCTACCATTTTCAAAGCTCTTTAGGAAGGTCAGTGAAAAGTGCAGCAATCGTTGCCGATGGAATGCACTCAAAAGCGGATATGGTCATTGCTCTTATGACGGCACTATCGCTCTTTTTATACTATTTCAATATTAATGTCGATAGATATATTGGCCTTTTAACATCGTTTTATATCTTTATTACCGCAATTGAGATGATGATTAATACTATCCTCTCTATAAAAGGAGATTCAACCCATATCTCCCTTACTAACATTTTGAAGAAAGGGTGGAGTTACACGGCTGCATATCTCTTAAAAACACCATTGCTATCGCTGTGGAAACGCTACAAAAAGAGACTTTTATTCACTGTTTTACTTTCACTCCTTGTTGGATATGGTAGCACTGCTTTTTATACTGTTGATACAGAACGCTCGGCGATACTACTGCGTATTGGCAAAGTGGTAAACAAAACAGAGCCGATAGCACCCGGACTCCATCTAAAGTATCCTTGGCCAATTGACAGAGT
>JAGLDR010000032.1 GCA_023145475.1 bacterium | reverse complement strand
TTTTTATCTTTGAATGGAAAGGGTGTTTTTAGCACATTTTCAGGAATACGGAGATCGAGGCAGACATTGTCAATGTCGTGATCGGTAAGTGGTGAAGAGTAATCGGTATCGGTGTCGGTTGTAGCATCACTGTCGTAATCGGTGTCGGGCACTTCGGGCACTTCGAGAGCCTCAGTGTCCGTGTCGTAATCAGTGTCCGAGTCGCAATCAGTTGAGGGTTGAGATGGTGAGGAGTTGCAGCCGAAGAAAATGAAGAAAAAAAATATGATAATAATAAAACCCTTAATCCCCCTGCCTTTGGCTTCCCCCTTAATAAGGGGGATTGAGGGGGATAATAAATTCAAGACATTATGCATCTTTGTATCTCCTCTTACCAAGCAAAAGAAATATACTTATCTTTTACTCAACAGGCAAATTGTCTAGAAAAAGAAATGCTTCTTCGAGTTGTTTCGCCATCCGGCCTGATTTTGATATTTAACAAAGTAAATTTTCACATCTGCTTGGTTGGCATATTTAACAAAAAAGATTTTCTTATTCGCCTGATTAGCATATTTTGTGAAAAACCATTTTCCTTCATTATTCCCAGCTTGATTAGAATACTGAACCTTGAAAACCTTAAGGTCTGCCTGATTTTCATACTGTACTACAAAAACCTTCACATCTGCTTGATTTGCATACTGGACGGAAAAAATCTTTCCCGCATACAGTGATGTTGTCAGAAAAATAAAAATGATAATAAATAGAATCTTTCTCATTGGACTCTCTCCCTTTTTATCTGTTTTCTTTGCCATCCCTCTTCTTAGCAAATAAATATACTTACATCTCCATTAAAATGCAATCAAACTTGCTTTTAAGAGAGTATTCTGCGAATATCACACTATATTGTTTTTGAAGGATATTCAACATGAACAACGCTCTCAACGAACGGAAAGCAGGGATTCTAATGCACCCCTCCTCGCTTCCCGGCCCATTTGGTATTGGAACGCTCGGACAGCACGCACGAGATTTCATCGACACTATGGCTGAATCAGGACAGAGTGTATGGCAAATTCTTCCACTCAACAGTGTCGGAGAAAATGGGAGTCCATACAACAGCTATTCGTCATTTTCTGGCGATCCTCGGCTGATTGACCCTTCAGATTTATTAAAAGAGGGTCTCCTTGCGAGTGTTGAAACATTCTTTTCACAAAAAAAGGGGAGTATTGACCACAAAACTGTTCAAAAAAATGGAAAACAGATTGCGACAGAGGTCTTATCCCATCTTGATGAGATAGTAACCTTGCGAGAAGAGTTTCTACTCTTTCAGCACAAAGAGCGTTCTTGGCTCTATCCCCACGCTCTTTTCACCGCACTTGCAGCCCATTTTGGTACATTCCAGTGGGAAAAATGGCCTGCTAAATTTTCTCAACACGATTCACGAACAATGGCGCAATTTGAAAAAGAACATGACGATGCCATACAGCAAGCGATGGTACTTCAGTGGCTCTTTTTTCATCAATGGAACAGACTAAAAGAGTATGCAAATCAGAAAAATATCCACCTCTTTGGAGATATGCCTATCTATGTTTCTCACAGCAGCGCGGATGTTTGGTGGCATCAACATCTCTATCTTTTGGATAAAAATGGCACACCAATTGAAGTTGCTGGTGTTCCCCCTGACTACTTTGCAAAAACGGGTCAACTGTGGGGAAATCCGCTCTATAACTGGGAAGCCCATAAAAAAGAGCACTTTTCATGGTGGATTACTCGATTCAAACATCTCTTTACCCTTTACGATATACTGCGAGTTGACCATTTCAGAGGATTTCACGCTTGTTGGGGCATTCCTGTTGAAAGCAAAACAGCAGAAACCGGACATTGGATTTCCTCTCCTGGTGAGGAGCTTTTTTCCACACTTCTTGATGCACTCGGAAGCGTCCCAATTGTTGCAGAAGATTTAGGAAACATCACCCCTGAAGTTCTTGCTCTTCGTGATAAATTCAACTTTCCTGGAATGTCTGTTCTTCAGTTTGCCTTTTCTGGTGAATCGGAAAACGCATTTTTGCCACATAACTATACCAACCATACTGTCTGCTACAGTGGAACACACGATAACGACACAACTCGCGGTTGGTATGAAACAATTCCTGACCACGAACGAAACTTCTTTAATTATTATACAGAAATGCACTGGGGCGAAGATGCAAGCTGGAAGATGATTCGCCTTGCAATGATGAGTGTTGCTCGCCTTGCTATCATTCCAATGCAAGACATCTTAAATCTTGGCAGCGAATTTCGACTCAACCTCCCCGGAACCGTTTCACAGCAGAATTGGAGCTGGCGTATGTATGATGGAGAGTGGCACAAAGAGCAGATTGACAAACTTGGTGCTTTAACAAAAACAACCAACCGAATTGACAAGAGATAAAGAAAGTAGAGACGCGACCGTGCGTCTTATTAGAAAACCTTATCTTACGCAGAGAACTGAACCGCTACCAGTTTTTCCTGAGTGTTCAACCTTTCCTCTATAGAGATCAAGTCTCCATCCATCACTCATAACACCGATATAGGTCGTTGAAGACCAGAAATAGGTCGAAGTAATTGCAGGAAAATTGGAGGCTGGTGATTCTGCACCATAGTATACAAGTGTCTTCAGTTCATTAATATCAGGTAATCTCCAATCAGTTTCCCCAGCATAATCAAGCGTTTCGCAGTGTGCCAGAGCATTTTCCCAATTGTCCATGGAGACGGCAGATTTTATCCAAATAAGTGCAGTGAAATTGTCTGTTACAATTTCATCACTTCCAACGGTTGAAACGATAAAATCATCACCCTCAACTCGTTCGAAACCTCTCACACAACGGACACTATTACTATTTGCTGTAGAGACACTATCTGCATATCCATCATAAAATCGAATACGCCACGCAGTTGTTGTCGTATTAAATTGTAGGGTAGATGACCAAAAAGATGAGGCCGGAGCAGCAGGAAATGCATCGATATCAATTGCAGGAAACTCGCGTCCATAGTCAGGTAAAGTGTGCAGTTCGTCCATTGTTGGAAGTCGCCAATCGTTAGCACCAGCATATACCAAATCATCGCAATAGGTGTTCGCTGCTGCCCAATTTTGTCCAGCGGATTCTGTCTGCTGCCAAATAAGTCCTGTCAGTGAATCAACGACCTCTTGCTCTGGCGGGGTCCCTTGAATCGTGAAGATACGGGTGGCATTTGTATACTGCGCGTCCTGTCCGTAAAAATCCTCACCCACTAGCGGGCACGAAGCACTCTCAGCAGTATTATCATAACACTTTTGTTGGTTTGTTGGCACAGCAGAATAGTTCACAGAGCTATCTTCGTCAGCATCTGGAGCTTCATCAACATCAGCTGTCTCATCAACATCTGCAATTTCATCAATATCAGCTGTCTCATCAACATCAGCTGTCTCATCAACATCTGCAATTTCATCAACATCGACGGTCTCGTCAATATCAGCTGTTTCATCAACATCGACTGTTTCATCAATATCAACTATCTCGTCAATATCAACTGCTTTATCAACATCCACTATTTCATCAACATCCACCGTTTCATCAATATCAACTGTTTCATCAACATCAACTGTCTCATCAACATCAACTGTCTCATCAATATCAGCTATTTCATCCATATCGCTGTCAGCTGGTGGTTTTTTCGCACTTTTACTGCACGAAAAGATGAAAACGGACATCATCAGCATCAATAAAAAAAGAAATCTCTTCATAATATTCTCCTAATCTGTACGATTGACAGGCATTGTCATACAGCGACAACCACCGCCACCACGACTCAGCTCACTGCCTTCAATGGTTACAACACATCTTTTATGGTTATCGGGATGCTCTTTTCCTTTTACAACATCGGATGCCTTTATGATAGAAAATCCATGTTTATTCATCTCTTCAAGTGTATTAACATTTCGGCGATATCCAAAAACTTTACCTGGCTCGAAGGCAAAAAAGTTTGCGCCACTGTGCCACTGCTCTCTCTTCTGTATCCATGGATCAGCACTTCCGCCACACGATATTGGCTCTAAATCCATACCAAGATTTTTCAGTGCACTCAAAATGTTCGCTTTTTCGGCAATCGAAATCACCTTCCCATCAACCACCGTCAAATGAATTGTCTTCAGTGGATTACTCTGCGTAATAACAGAATCATATACCATACATTTATCTCTATCAAGCAGGGTAAACATCATATCGAGATGGATAAATGACTCTCTTTCATCGGGAAGTTCTTGAACAATAATATGATATTCGCCCTCTTTACCAACACCAAAACGAGAGGCGATAAAATCAATTGCTGCTGCTGTCGTTCTCATACCCAATCCAATAATCAAGATATTTTCAGCGGCAACTAAAACATCACCACCTTCCACATGGTACTCCTCTTTTTTGAAGTCAAACTCTCCATCCTCCTCGACACAGATAGTGTGAGCTTTGAAAAATGGATGGTGGTCAAACACATTTTTCATAATAATGGCTTCTCTATCTCGCACACTATTTGCCATCTTTCCAATCAACACTGATTTGCCAAGTGAGATAGATGCATCACGCATAAAAAAGAAGTTGTGTAGTGGTTGTAAGATATAGCGATCATCTGAAAGATAGCGAGTAAGACTCGTTTTTTTCATCACGATGCCTTCGATAAGACCGTGAGCTAACTCTTTTTTGTTCATCGCAAGCAACTCATCAGAAAATGAGGGTAATCCTCTCAGTTCCTGACGCACAATATGGCTTACTAACTGCTCTTTTACCCTCTTATCATCAAGAATGTCTGTGAGTAAATCTTTGATTTCCCATGTTTGAGTGACCATTGAAAGAGCTTGGTGAAACTTTTTATACTCTTTTGTCGCCTCAGTAAGATTCAAAATATCACTGTAAAGTGCTCTTTCTGCGTTTTCAGGGGTCATATTCTCAACTTCTGGCCCTGGTCGGTGAATAATAACACCGTTTAACTTTCCTATTTCTGATCTTATATCTATTTTCATTTTACTCTCTTATTTTTTTCGTTTATGTTTTTTACTCTTTTTCTTGGGCTCTTTTGAAGGTTTCTCTTCAATATTTGGATCTGGCAACTCTGGGATAGGCTCTGTTTTGAGTGAGATAAACATCACCGTTACACCAAAGATAAAAAATGGAATCGACAGATATTGCCCCATTGTAAATCCACTGTGAAGTGTTTGGAATTCTTTGACATACTCAATAAAAAAGCGGAATGAAAAGTAAGAAGAGAGAAAAATTCCAACAATTAGTCCAGGATACTGCTTCTTCTTTTGAAGATGAAATGCAACAAGCAGAGCAATTAAAATAATCATTCCACCAATCGCCTCATAGAGCTGCGATGGATAGCGAACAGGCCAATATTGCGTTAAACACTGCATATCATCACGAACGCACGCGCCAGCGGCACTTTTAAAAGCGGAAAATTTATCTGGTGAATAGCGTAAAAACTTTATACCCCAGCCGTCTGTTGTCAGGCGACCAACAATCTCACTGTTCATAAAATTACCAAATCGGACAAATGATGAGCCAAGAGCCGCAGCCATAACAATACCATCACTCAGCTTTAAAAAAGGGATTTTCCTTCGACTTGTAAAAACCCAAACAACGGTAATAAGTCCAACGGTAGCACCATGACTTGCGATGCCTCCTTTCCATACTTTCAGTATTTCAAGTGGATTTGAGAGATAAAATGATGGCTCATAGAAAAAACAGTGGATAAGTCGCGCACCAATCACTGTGCCTAAAACACCCCAAATCAGAAAATCGTCGGCAATTTCATCTTTATAGCCATATCTTCGCATCTGCATTTTGAAAAAATAGAAGCCAAAAAGTAGCGTCGAGGCAAAGAGAATCCCGTAGTATCGTAATTCTAGTGGACCAAGGTGGACGAGTGTAGGACTAACATCCCATACCAAAGCGTGCATATATAATCTCCTTATATAGATTCCCGCATCTGCGGGGATGAAAAATTAAAAGGGTTCAACAACCATCAAAAACTCTGCGTTTATCTTTGCAACAAACTCTCCTGACAATCTCGTTGATCCTGGTCTAAAAGTGTATCGAGCTTTTATTCCTGTTTTAAAATCAAGTGATTTAATTGAGCGTTGCAAAATATCTTTTCCATAGTAAGTATACTGCAAGAACACTTCATCATCTTTTGCGATACCATCTGCGGTAAACGCCCCAACATTGTAGAATTGTTCGTAATATTTTCCAGCACTTGTAATGTTGTCACCTGCATAAAAATCTTCAGGCTGACCACTCTCTGGGTTTATACCAACCCACTCACATCCTGCATCTGGAGTCTCTCTATTACAACTTTCCCATATGTCGCCTTTCTTCACCATAAAATCACTCGGCTGAGAGAAGAAATCCCCCTTCAGCGTAATCAAAGCGTCCGTATCAGAGGCTGTCGCTTCTAATCCGCTAGGAACCTCTTGCACTATGAATCCAATATCATTAATGGTCGCAGAGAAAATCTTCTCTATATAGTGCATATACTTCTTCATCTCCTCATCTTCAGAAAGTTTAATAATCACCGGCTCCGAAATTTGCTCCATATAGAGATAGGGTTTTTCAGTCGTCTTATCAGCACAGTATGAGTCAACATTTTGAAGAAGAATCTTCACATCTCCAAAATCAAAAGTGAGTGTCTCAGCAAAATCACAAATATCAATCTCGGTTTCTGCCGTCTCGGTCTCGGTCGCGATCACCGTTCCTGAAGAGTCTTTTACCGTTACATCAGTTGTTATACTTTGCTTTACAATCTCTCCATTTAAAAGAATGAGAAGCTCGTCTAACCCAACAGTTGGTTTTGGATTGTAGGAGAATTCAACAATAATATTCGTTCCATACTGGGCTTCAAGCTCTTTCTTTATCGCTGCCTCTGCCGCAACTAACACCCCATCAACAACGCCACCTGTTTGCGATTTGAGTGCTGCATCAGCTTCATTCATCGCCTTCGTCACATCAACCGTATAGGTATCGGCACTTTTATCATCAAGAGGATAGGCAAGCGTTACAGTCACCAGCAGTAGCTCTCCGCACGCGGAAAGAAGCAATAAAGCAAATAATATCATTAACTTACTACGCATCTCCATCTCCTCCAACTGTCAATAAATATCGTTCCATAAAACCATCTAAAATCTCTTCGCCGCCTAACACAGCATCTGCATTCCCTGTTTCAAAATTTGTCCGGTGATCTTTCACCATTTTATAGGGATGCAGTACATAACTCCGTATCTGGCTTCCAAAATCAACGGCCATCTTCTGTTTTTCTTGTGCTTGACTGTCTTCCATCTTCTTTTGCAATTCATACTCATAAAGCTTTGAACGCATCATCTTCATCGCTGTCGATTTGTTTTTATGCTGACTGCGCTCATTTTGACACTGTACAACGAGATTGGTTTCAAGATGGGTAATTCTTACCGCAGAATCAGTTGTATTAATATGTTGTCCACCCGCTCCGCTTGCTCGGTAGGTATCAATGCGAATATCACTTTCAGCAATATCTATATCAATTGAGTCGTCTATTTCAGGCGTTACGAAAAGGCTTGCAAAACTGGTATGACGGCGTTTATTTGAATCAAATGGACTAATTCTGACCAGTCGATGAACGCCAATCTCAGCTTTTAGATAGCCATAGACAAAATCACCTTCAATAAGATAAGTTACACTTTTAATTCCTGCTGCATCATCGCCGGTTACTCTATCAATTTCAGAGAGAGTGAAGCCTCGTCTTTCTGCCCAGCGAAGATACATTCGTGTCAACATCACCGCCCAATCTTGAGATTCTCGCCCTCCAGCTCCAGCGTTAATGTTGATAAAGGCATTATTTGGATCAGTCCTGCCACCAAGCATCTTTTTAAATTCTAATTTTTCAATCGTAGTCCGCATCGAAGTGATAAGATGGTGAATACCCTCTTCATCAACTTCACCCTCATCGGCAAACTCAAAAAGCAGCGTCAAATCATCTTGAAACAACTGCAACTCATTAAAGATATTAACAACATCATCTAAAATACGCTTCTCTTTGTTAAGCTGTGCCATCTTTTCATTATCACTCCACACATCAGGAGAAGAGAGCAGTGTCTGCAACTCTTCAAGACGCGTCTCTTTCTCAGAAACTCTCAACGCCGCTCTCAGCACAGTACCACGACTGCGTAATTTCTCAGATTCAGCATCTACCTCTTTTCGATGTAAGACCATTATCTATTTTACTCCCAATTCAAATACTCTTCATTTACCCGAATACCACTCTGTGTCAAAAGCTCTCGCACATGCGTCTGCCACTTTTGGTACCCCTCTTTTTTCATCATCTTCTTGATAATTATCGGTCGAACTCGTTCAAAACTCAACTTTCTTTTGTAAGCATAGCCAAAAATCTGAATAACAACCCAATATCCGTCACTATCTTTAAGGGGTCCGAACACTTCACCTAAAGAGCCATTTGCAACTGTTTCACGCCAGAGCGGATCCATAACATCGTTACTAAAAAGGCCCCAATCTCCGTTGTTCATTGCCAACATTCTATCATCATTATAACGACTTGAAAGGAGACGGATATCTCCGCCTTGTTTTACCTCTTTCGCCAATCTTTTTGCTGTCTGCGCGTTATGTATCCGTAATGCAAAAAGTCGAAAGAGCCTCTTACGAGTAAACTCATCTGAGTGTGTCTCATAATACTTCCACTCTGACTCCTCTGTAAAAGAGAAAACCTCTTTATGCAACTTTTCGCTCATATGCTTTATAATCAGTCTTTTTTGAAACTCTTTCACTTGCGCACTAATTTCAGGCAACAACTCAACTCCTTCGTGTGACCCACGAGAATAGAGCAGCGAATTAAGAAGCCTCTCATATAAAAACTTTTTTCGCATTTCACGAGAGTCAGAAAGCTGCATCATCACACGCCAATCACGATACTCCTGCCGAAAGGTCTCAACCGTGGTCATTTTCCCTCTATTTGTATAAAGAAGGTGCTCATTTCCTACATTATTTCCACACGCTAACAGAAATAGTGCTATCATAAAAACCAGCTGCTTCATATCACTCCTCAAATAGTCGATGTATTGTACAGTGTATAGACTGATTTCTCAAGATAATAGCAGAAAGAGTGATAAATAATGAAGAGTCGGCTATTTAGTTTGAATACTCGTCTCTTTTCTGCTATCCTAATGGCGAACAGAGATGAGAGGAGGAGTCATCGTGCGAATACAAGTGAGCGTTGCATTTAGTATTATACTTTTTTGTATCACTCTTTTCAGCACAACCTATCGCTATGATGTAAAAATGATGGGAATCCCTGTTGGTAGCACCTCCGAGAGTTGGACAACTGAAACAAAGAATGGCGTATGTACAATTACTATGCACTCTCGTAGCACTCTCAATATCGCCCGAGGCACTGCATCTATCTCAATGCAGACAGAGACAAAAACAGTTGCACACTGCAAAACATTCTTTCCTATTTCAATTCACTCTTCAGCAAAAGAGGGCGGAACAGCAACGCATATCGACGCGACTGTGACAGGAAACACACTGAATGGAACAATTTCAAGAAATGGTGTTTCAGAGACACATTCAATAAAACTACCAAAAAATGCGATTCTTTTTTCTCATCTTTTCAAAGCATTTCCTGAAAAAGAGTTTCTTGCAGGAAAAAAGAATATTCCCGTCGTGAATGATGAAACACTCTCGATGATTTCTCTGACGCCCCTTGCAAAGAAGACAGCTCAAGGGCTTGAGATTACGGTAATGTTCAGCGGTGTTCCAATTGTATCAACACTCAAAAATGGCATTATCCAAACATCTTCACTGCAAGGTGGAATTATCACCTATACACTGCAAGGAGGTACTCTGAAACCACCAGCAGTAACAAAACAAGCGACAGATATGCTCAGCAGTTCAGCACTGATAAATAGAGGCAAAACAATAAATCGTCCCCGCAATACAAAAGAGGTTACCTTTGTAATCAGAGGCAAGAATATCCCAGAAATTCCTGCATCGTGCTCTCAAGAGATTATCAAAATGGACGGAGAGAACATTAAAATCATATCAAAATCTCATGCAAAATGCCGTGGTAGTGCATCTCTCGCTGATATTACAGGAAATATTTATGAAGATATAAACAATCCACTCATTCAAAAAACAGCAAAAAAACTCTTTTCAACATCTCATTCAAATGCAGAGTTTATACAAAAAACTATCTCCTATGTTTTTGACAGAATCAGTGATAAATCTTATAAACATGGCTCTCTCTCTGCAAGTGAAGCACTCAAAAAGCGAAGTGGAGACTGCACAGAACATAGCACTCTGCTCTCTGCACTTCTGAAATCACAAGGTGTGCCAGTCAAGATGCTCTATGGTATCGTGTTGACAAAAGATAATCGATTCTTTTTTCACAACTGGAATGCGGTCTTTAATGGAAACACCTGGACACCTGTCGATGCGACAATGAATTTGATTCCAACCGATGCGTCACGCATTATAATCTCAATGGGAGGGAACTCCGCAGGCTCTCGTGAACAGGTGGCAATTTCTGTAATCAATTTTCTTAATAAACTTTCAATTTCTGTTGTGGAGGCTCACTGATGAAATCACCATTCTCAATACTATCGCTTGATGATGCACTCAGACAGACAGACATTGAGTGGCTGTCAGTTGATATAGTCGTAACAGGTGGCAAAGCTATTCCTGACGAGATGAATATTCCTTCGCATATCCTTATTGTTGACACACTAGACGAGCAGACAGAGCGACAACTTCTCCGCTATCCAGGCAAAAATTTTATTGCTCAAATTGGCCACGGCGATGTCAATTTATGGGGCCCAATGCTTGACTATAAAGAGTTGCCAGAAGAGATGGTGCAAGAGCGGATAGAAAGAGGCATAAAATCAGGCAAAGATCTCAATATAATTGGACATCTACTTGTTGGAGATCGCTTTACAGAGCAACAAAACTTCATAACACTTGAATGGCTTATTGTTCACCTTAAAACAGTTGCCCGCCGTGATGGATTCTCACCAAACTACGATATAGAAGAGGGTAATGGTGACCAAACACTCTCATTGACCGAGGATGTTGCGTCACTTCTTGCAAATGAGATTGTTGCTAACTGGAGCAAACACAGCAGTGGCGATGAAAAAATAGAGCTAAAAAGACGAGACAACAAATTTTTTGTTATCATCTCTAATACAACAAACAATTCTCTTCAGAATCAGGGATTAACCTCTCTTATTCGCCGTCCATTTATACGGTGGGGACGAGCTGATACAACAGGACTTGGGTATTTTATTATTTCACTTATTTCCAGCTATGGAGCCATTGAATGGACAACAGACTACGAAGAAGGGCGTTTTTTGCTTACACTCTCTTTTTCCTAATTATTTCACTCTCGACACCACTCCTTGCGTTTGGTGACCGGTACAGAACAGAGGGGATGGCAATCGATGCACGAAACTGTGGAAAAGGGTGCGGCTCTATGCTCAGTAAGCATGCACACTTCATCTATAACCCCGCTGTTATCATGTTCCAAAAGCGTTTTATCATCACAGGTCTCTATAATTTTAAAGAGTCTGGTGGAATACTCATCAGTGACAGCAAATCATCTCGATATGGTGGTGGTTTGGCCTATACACGCTATGATGACATTAATATAATAAAGACAAATTTTTCAATGCCTATGGGAAAGAACTTCTCTTTTGGAACAAATATAAATTATTTTAATGGCGACATGTATGAGATTCAGCGAAAAGATATTAATACATCCTCTTTTGATTTTGGTGTTGCTGCACAACTTTTTGATATGCTGTATATCGGATTTGCCGCATTAAATGCCTTCTCTATCACCAAAACATGGGTACCTGTTAAACTATCAACACAGGTTGAAATAACTTTCTTCAAACAGATGCTCTCATTAAACACTGCATTTATCTTTCATGTGCAACCAGAAAAAGAGAAAATTCACGAACGCCGCAGCGATCTTCGATATGTTGACTTTGCGGCTGGGGCTGAATTTAAATGGAAAATCATTATAGTTTCGATGGGCTTTCATAACTCTTCATTTGAGAAAGATTTTACTTGGGAATCACTAACAAAGACATACGGATTTTCTCTCTATATGATGGGAAAGGGTGGACTCTCCTCGACTTTTTATTGGCAGCGAGATAACTATGGATTTACCATTGACCTCTCATTTGAGCCTTCACCACAAGGCAACTAAAAGTATTATGCGAATGATATCTGCAAAAAAATGTACATTCAGAGCTCATTCATTTATATTTCAACGAGATTGTAACCAGAAGAGGAGATGACGATGGATGATAATCGTAAAAAAGACGAAGGAAGAAGAGAAGGTTTACAGATTGATCTTCCTGAGGATGAGAGAAAGGGAGAGAGACGCGGAAGAGAGAGACGCACAAAAGAGCGTATCGGTGTCAAAATGTGGATTCGCAATATCGATGGTGACGCAAGCTATTTTCATCAAACAGGAAATCTCAGCGCCAGCGGAATGTATATCCTTGCCCCTTCCCCTCAAAAACAGGGAAATGTTATCGATTTAGAGTTTCAAGTTCCTGGCACAAAACATCTGATTACCTGCCCGGCAGAAATTGTAGCATCAAAAAATGATGGAGAATTTTATGGGCTGAGCGTTCGTTTTCTCCAGATGCAAGCACAAGATAGAAAGATGATTGAAAGTGCAATGAATGACTTAATAAGTGAATTCTGGTTTTTGACTGAATGACAAAATTTCATAGTGACCTTCTGGTTATTGGCAGTGGTCTTTCCGGTCTAGGTGCTGCACTTCACGCAGCTGAGCGAGGACTTACCGTTGCTCTTGTTACAAAAAACAGCGTCAGTGTCTCTTGTAGTATTGAGGCACAAGGTGGCATTGCGAGTGTTATTGACATTCAAACCGACAGTTTCAGCAAGCATATTAGTGATACTATCAACGCTGGCGTTGGTCTTAACAAACCAGAAATAGTTGAATATTTTGTCAGACGAGGCCCAGAAGCAATCAAAGAGATGGAGCTTCGAGGCATTCGGTTTACCAAAAACTCAAAAGGCGGTTTTGATTTAGGAAAAGAGGGCGGACATTCAGAGAGGCGTGTTGTTCACGCAGGGGATATCACTGGCCAACAAATCATAAGTGTCGTTGCGCAAGAGGCACTCAAACACCCACTGATTTCTATCTATGAAAATCATACAGCAGTCGATCTTATCACCACCAATAAATTTAAAATTGGGAGTGATAATCGTGTTGTCGGATGTTATGTTCTTACCCCAGATGAATCTGTCGAGCTTTTTGCAGCAAATACCGTTCTTCTTGCAACAGGAGGGTGTGGAAAAGTCTATCTCTACACTTCCAATCCTCGCGTTACCTCTGGAGATGGTGTCGCAATCGGAATGCGTGCAGGACTTTCTGCGATAAATATGGAGATGATTCAATTTCACCCAACCATTCTTCACCATGAAAAGGCGACAAGCGTACTGATTTCTGAAGCGTTGCGTGGAGAGGGTGGCATATTAAAAACAGTTGATGGAAACCCCGTGATGGAGGGTGTGCATCCGCTGAAAGATTTGGCACCACGAGATATTGTTGCTCGTGCAATTGACGCACATCTTAAACAGAGCGGAGATGACTTTATCTATCTTGATATGACCCATCTTGGTGCAGACTTTCTCTATAAACGCTTTCCTAACATTACAAACATCTGTAAAAGCGTGGGTATTGATATTGCTAACGACCCTATCCCTGTCGTTCCTGCTGCGCACTATATGTGTGGAGGGCTGAAAGCAACACCCGAAGGCGTTACAGATATTCCTGGATTGTTTGTCGCAGGAGAGATTGCCCACACAGGTCTGCACGGAGCAAACCGACTTGCAAGCAACTCTCTTCTTGAGGCTGCCGTAATGGCTCGTGAAGTTGTTCACCACATTGACACCTATCTTCACTCACACGATTTTCCAGAAAAATGCAATATCCCGCTCTGGAATGACGAGGGCATTACCGATAGTCCAGAAAATATTGTTATCAAACAGAACTGGGAAGAGATTCGTCACCTTATGTGGAACTATGTTGGCATTGTCAGAAGCAACAGTCGATTAAAACGGGCAATGAAGCGAATAGCAGTCATCAAAGAGGAAATTACCGAATACTACTGGAACTTTAAAATAACCAATGATTTAATAGAGTTGAGAAACCTCACAATTGTTGCTGAGACAATTATTCGCAGTGCACAAAAGAGAAAGGAGAGCCGAGGACTTCACCACAATATCGACTTTCCAGAAAGACAGGCAAAAGCAGAGGATACCTCTGTCTCAATTGAAGAACTTCTTCCTTGACTTTCGTCTCGATATGTTTACATTCAGAGATGATTACACTTTGAGAAGGAGGTTCTCATGTCATTTTTTGCAACTCCCGAAGAGAAAGAAAAGTTTGAAAATAACGTCGCACAAATTAAGCACCGTGTTGCTATTTTGTCCGGTAAAGGTGGCGTAGGCAAAAGCAGCGTTACCGCAAATCTTGCATTTTTTCTTGCGATGCAAGGCAAAAAAGTCGGCGTTATGGATGTCGATTTTCATGGACCAAGTATCCCTACACTTATGGGTGTCAAAGGTCAAAAACTTGAAATGACGGAAGATGGCAAAATGTTGCCTATCCGTGTCGCAGAAAATCTTCATGTTATGTCACTTGGACTTATTTTAGAAAATCAAGATAGTGCTGTTATCTGGCGTGGACCAATGAAACTGAGTGCAGTAAAACAGTTTCTCAGTGATGTCGAGTGGGGCGAACTTGACTATCTTCTCATTGACAACCCTCCAGGAACCGGCGACGAACCATTGACTGTTGCACAATTTCTTGGACAGGGAACAGAGGCACTTATCGTTACAACACCGCAAAATGTCGCTCTTGATGATGTTCGCAAATCGCTCTCTTTTTGCAAACAATTGCAGTTTGAGACACTTGGTGTTGTTGTTAATATGAGCCACTTTATCTGCCCTCACTGTGGTGAGAGAACTGATATCTTTCCTCGTGGTGGCGTAGACAGTATGATTGCAGATTTCAACACCGTCATTCTTGGTGAAATCCCAATGGAAAAGGCTGTTTCAGAAACTGGCGACAAGGGAAAATTCTTTCTCCACGAATATGGCTCAACACCTGCAGGCAAAGCATTTGACGCACTTGGCTACACCTTCTTGAAGGTAACTGGAGAGTAGCTCTTCCGATTTAACATCTCTTTTTGTATATAAGAAAAGCGACAAAAGTTTGTGATTATTGAAGGAAAAAACCCACAATCTCAATCACATCACAATCCGTAGAGACGACCAACTTGGGCGTCTTCTCTATGATCAAATGATGTAATAAATTGGAATATACCGCCCAGACCCCGTTCCGGTTTCAAAACAAACCTCCAAAAAAATCAAATCAAATCAGCAAACAACCACACCCATCACCTGATGAGACAGCTGTTTCATCAGATTTCTCATCACCATCAACGGTTGACTCATCAACATCAAGGTCTGTCGAAGTGTTCATATCTGAATCATTATCAGCGACAATATCATCATCACCCGTTTCGTCTTCTGTTGTTATGCTATCGACATCAACTGATTCATTGTCGTCATCCTCACCAGTATCACTGTCTGGATTTTCTTCACAATCTGAGATAAAATCAAACAAAATGGTGTAGGCCCCACCCTTTCGAACGCCATCTCCATCAACGAAGCTATCAACAACAAGATAGTAATCTCCCTGCTCTAGCTCTTCATGCAATTCAATATCACCGCGAATAATGCAGTCGTTCGCATCGAGTGAGCGCAAAAGATGGATATCAACATCCTCACGAGAGGATGAGCCACCTTGACCGTCACTGAGAGCAACATGAAGCACGCCAGGGCATTCCAATGAGATTTTATAAATAACCTCAGGGCCCTCTTCATTGATATCTTGAGCATTATCATATTTATCACAGGTATATCTATCAAATTGGTCTGAAAGCCAGTGGTAAGTGTTGTGGGTATCTCCAAAAGGAAAAGTTTCAACAACAACAGGATTTTCGGCGCTTCCTTTTCTTCTTTCTGAGAAATTCTCCGCAAGTTGCTGCCACAAACCATCATAAATACCATCAGAATTGAGCGCCCACATTCCCGTTCCACCAACGCCACTCTCTTGTAAAAAAGCATATTTCAAACCAAGCGAGTCATCGTCATCAAACCAGAGTTGTTTCCATCCACTCTCGTTATATATTTTATATGGCGTCTTTGAGCCATCATCCCACCCCGTTGTGTGCGAAGTGTAATCAGCCTCAATTGAACGGTAGACAACAGCCGTCGCATTGGCGGTCTTGACACCAGGAATGGTATCGTTTGTCGTCGGCCAGCGATAGCCATAATAGGGAAATCCCGCAATCAACTTCTCTTTATGGTCATCTCCAACATCACCACTGTATGTTGTAACGCTTTTTTGCACACAAATCCCACCAGTTGCCCATGGAGATTCTGAATAAAGTGGTGCAACAGGCCCTGGCTCTCCGCCCTTCCAGTGGTAGTCGTACGCCATAATGAAAAAATAGTCAGCTTTGTCCATCTGAGCAAGATCAAAAGTTCCCTGCCAGTCAACTGCGGGAATTGCCACACTCACGACAAGATTTGAATCTCGTGAGTGAAAATAGTCAGCCAGCCCGTTCACAAACGATGCAAATTCATCGCTGTCATCACCTGAGCTAAATTCAAAATCCAGATTCACACCATCGGCACCAGCATCGTGAACTTTGTTATAAATATTCTGGTAAAAAGTAGTAGTAAAAGATGGAGAGGTAATGAGATTAACAACGGTTGCCTTATCAAAACTAGTCACCGTAAGATGCATCTTCACTCCATAACGGTGAGCCTCTTCAATTGGCGCTGCATCCGGCCAACTGTGGCAGTCTCCAAGCGCGCCAGACGAAGCAAGTTCACATGAAAAATAGAGAATATCTGTCAACAATGAATACTTTATATTGTCTGTACCATTTGCCCAATACGGTAGATAGCCAAACACCTTTGACGATACAATCGGCGTATAAACCGTGGCCCCATCAGCTCGTGGAATCACGGATGGCGATTTATATAGTAATAGAGGACTCTCTTTTTGATGTCTTTCTCTTTCAGATTGATGGATAGATATATAATCTGCTGTGAGCGTTATACAGAAAAAAAAGAGTAGAACAGTAATAAGTCGGAGCATAGTTACCTCCAAAAATGGAGCTACCGAGCGGAGTCGAACCGCTGACCTGCTGATTACGAATCAGCTGCTCTACCAACTGAGCCACGGTAGCACCAGGAACGGATTATAAAAAAGAGAATCGGAATGTCAACTTAGATAGTGGTTGCTGAACACGCCCCACCCTTCACATGCCAATTACTATATGGATCATCGCTTGTTTCAGAATCTTGATCTGAAAAACTATCTTCATCAACTACCGCATCTTCATCAACGACTGCATCTTCGTCAACGACCGCGTCTTCGTCAACGACCGCGTCTTCGTCAACGACCGCATCTTCGTCAACGGCTGCATCTTCATCAACGACTGCATCTTCATCAACGACTGCATCTTCATCAACGACTGCATCTTCGTCAACGACTGCATCTTCGTCAACGACTGCATCTTCATCAACAAATGCATCTTCATCAACGACTGCGTCTTCATCGGGAATAGAATCTTCTATACAGACAGTAGGGCTCTCTTTATCACATGTCCATCCAGCCTCTACAATGCAGAGTGAAGAACATCCATCACCATCGTCATTATCGCCATCATCACACATTTCACTCTCGGAAAGAACTCCATCTCCACAGAGTGAAAAAGCGATATCTATTTGATCTAATTCAACATTCTGACCACCATTCGAAACAAGATACGCTCGCCAAATAAAATCTCCACCATTCGAAGCAAAGGTGGAAATATGTTCGTTTATTTCTGTAGCAAACGACGTTTCAGAGGAGTCTGTCACCACCGTAAGCACCCAATTAGCACCATCCCAGTACGCCCATGTGACGCCACCATCTATTGAAACTTGGTATGCTACAACCCCTGCACTAGTGAGAGACAATTGCTCTGTAAAAGAGTCAATCTTCCCAAGAAACGGAAAAGAGAGAAGAGGAATCGCATACGGTTTTGATGATGTCCAATAGGGAACTCTCTGCGCATCTTGCGTAAAAAGAGTTGAGGCAAGATACTGGACACTGCTATCATTTTCTTGTCCTAATTCATTTGTCAGATGGTTAGTGTCCGCAGAGCCAAACATCATCCATAGATTCCCATTGTCTAAAATCATTGAATAGACCGCCGCTTGATTCCCCTCAATTTCATCGTTGATTTGAAATTCAGTGAGAAGCGTTACTCCATTTTGGTCTACTATTTTTGCAGTTGAGTGATACCCATCGTTATCATTAGGCTGTCCAACTGCATTTGTTGCGTGGTTAGTATCGAGAGAACCCCATCCTAAAAGAATATCTCCACTGTCAAGCAGCGTGTGCAGTGGTCCTGTCTGATTCCCTTCAATTTCATCATTAATTTGAAATTCAGCAACAACGGTCACGCCATCTTCATCTATAATTTTTGCCGCAACATGATAGTTATCGTTATCATTGTCCTGCCCAACACCATTTGTTGTATGGTTGATATCTTTCGATTGAAATGTCAGCAAGATATTGTCATTGTTAAGAAGAGTTGCGACCGCTACAAATTGATCACCCTCTATCTCATCATTCAGCTGAAACTCTGAAACCACCGTTGCACCGCTCTGATCTATTATTTTTGCTGCTACATGATATCTGTCGTTATCATTGTCCTGCCCGACACCATTTGTCAAATGGTTTGTATCTCGTGATTGATATGTCAGCAAAATATTTCCACTTCCAAGCAGGGTCATTTGTGGAAAATCTTGATTTCCCTCTATCTCATCATTCAACTGAAACTCAGGAATAACCGTCTTACCATCTTTATCAATAATCTTCCCGGCAATATGACGACCATCGTTATCATTATCTTGTCCCACTGCATTTGTTGCGTGATTTGTATCCGAGGTGTTAAAAACGAGGAGGATATTGCCATCGTCTAAAACAAGGGCTGTTGCACCGGATTGCACTCCTTCAATTTCATCATTCACTTGAAACTCGGAGACAACTGTCTTCCCCTCGTGGTCAATAATTTTTCCGGCGGTGTGATAGTTATCGTTATCGTTATCTTGCGTCAATGCATTAGTTGCATGGTCAGCATCTTGAGACGCGAACAGTATAAGAACATCTCCATTGTTAAGAAGTGTTGGAAGAACCAGTTTTTGCCGCCCCTCTATCTCATCATTCACCTGGAATTCTGGCACAACGGTATTGCCGTTTTGGTCTACTATTTTTGCCGCAACATGACGGTTGTCATCATCAAGTTCTTGCCCAATCTCACCTAATAGGTGGTCAGGATCATCAGAGTTAAAGGTGAGAAAGATATTCCCATCATGGAGAGTGGTTCCACGCAAGCGTATCTGAAGAGCATCAACCTCATCATTCATCTGCCGTTCATATCTCTCCTTCAGCCTGAAAAAAGAGTATGCAATTTCAGATCTATCACCATCTGAAATTGCATACTCTCCCGCACTATCAAAAGTCCACTTTTTAACACCAGAAGTAGCAGCAGAGAGATAAAGCGGTAATAGTAGAAAAAGTAAAAGAATTGAGAACCGGAACGGGGTCAGGTCTGCACATTTACATATCTGATGAAACGCCATAAAGCTCCCCCCTAATTTTATTAACAATATCCCTCATTTCATCTGATTCCAAAATCTGCTTCTCAAACATACGAAGTAAAGCACCCACCGCATATACCTTCGTATTCATAATTGCTGCAATATCCGACAACGAAAGATGCGCCTCTCGTTTTAACATGAGACCATACATCTTTCTCGCAACATTATTCTTCGTTTTTGCTAGTAAAACTGTGGGAGAAACATCCATAACATCGGCCACAGCATCACGCACAGAGTCTGGATCTCTTTTTATAATTCTTCCGTAATCAGGTTGCATTGCATGGACAGTTTCATCATCTTTCATCCCGCTCTTTATAAGATGTTTTCTGACAAGATTTTCTTTGAATGCCTCATTTCCCAGAAGTGAATATTTCCCATAAATCGCCTCTTTTTCTGGTGGTTCATTCAACATCCCTGCAAGAATATATCTATAGTTTTCAACGCCACCAGCGTACGAAAGAACGGGTTTTGAATCAACCAGCTCACTCCCTGCATTCTCAAGATAAACAGCGCAACTGCTCCACTTATACTCTAGAGCATTTTCAACCATTTTTGCACGCACAGGATTGAGATGAATATACGCACTGAGCGTCACAAGATAACTTTCATCTTCAACAAGAACTGATTTATAGCGTCCTTGAAAAAGCGGTCCAACCTGTCCATATTTTGTGCGAAACCAATTAGCGTATCCACCTTGCAATCTCTGCATAAATTGAGAAATATTTGGATTAAGTGTCTGAACTAAAAGATGGAAATGGTTATCCATCAGACAGTAGCCATATACAATTACCTCAAACAATTTTGCGGTCTCTTGCATCCGAGAGAGAAATGCTTCCTTGTCTCTTTTGCGCCTAAATATGCGATCTTTGTGGCTGCCACGGTTGATTATGTGGTATATGGCACCAGGGTATGTGATTCGTAGTGGTCTACTCATGAAGAAAGAGTACAACTATTAGAAACAAATGTCAAGTTATATATGCATATATGCAGACCTGACCCCGTTCGTTCCAAACTGTTGCATTTATCTTATTAATAGTATATAAATTTTAGAGAATTTTACTGTGGGAGGAGATTGTGGCACGCGCTACTTGGAAGAGCAAATTTGGATTTTTGATGGCAGCCGCTGGATCGGCTATCGGATTGGGAAATATCGTCTTTTTCCCTGCTAACGCCTATAAATACGGTGGTGGCGCCTTTTATATTCCCTACCTTATTGCAATGGTCTTTTTAGGTCTTCCGATTATTGTTATGGAGTTGGGTATTGGCCGAATTTTCGCAAAAGGATTGCCAGAAACAATGCGGAAAACCGCTGGATTCAAAGGTGAGATGACTGGCTGGTTTGCCATTTTAAACTCGTCAGTAATAACGATGTATTATATCACTATCCTGGCATGGGTGCTTGGAATGCTCTTCTTGACTATCGGGCCGTTGTGGCAGGGTGTTCCTGTCCCTGAATTTGGTCTGACGGGCAGTGAGGGAAGAGGTATGACTCACTTCTTTGATATTATCACCAACTACAAAACACTCTTGTTGGTTGTAACGGTTTGGATTATCAATATTCTTGCAATCTGGCGAGGAACAAAAACGATAGAGAAGATTGTCAAGGTATTGGTGCCTACGATGTGGATTATGATGTTTGTCATCATCTTTCGGGGACTGACAATGGAAGGTGGATTTGAAGGATTGATGCTTCTTTTCACTCCGGATCTCTCTATTTTATCACAAGTTGATGTCTGGAAAGGGGCATTCAGCCAAATCTTTTTCACCCTCTCTCTTGGCTTTGGTATTATGACCACCTATGCAAGCTATCTTCCAAAGAAATCTGATGTTATTAACGATGGAATTTCTGTTACTTTTATGAATTGTACTTTTGAGATGATTGCCGGTATCGCTATCTTCACACTGCTTTTTGTCTTTTCAATTGCTCCAAAAGCCTCATCTATCAGTATGATGTTTTTCATTATGCCTGATGGTATTGCACAGTTTCCTGACGGGACAGTTATTGCCTTTGGTATACTCTTCTTTTCCCTTCTTTTTATGGCAGGAATTACCTCTAGTATCTCCCTGCTTGAGACTGCAATTGCAGCGATAACGGATAAATTTGCTTTGAAACGAAGTCATGCACTTCTCATCGTTTTTGCTATCGGCACAACTGGCAGCATCTTTTTTGCACTCCCCACCGTTATTGATGCAAAACTAGCGGTTGATGGAACACTTGGTTTGACGCTCCTTGATATTCTCGATCACTGGGCATTTTCTAATGGACTTCTTCTCGCAGGACTTATTGAAACAATTCTTATCGGCTGGGTATTTGGTGCCGAAAAACTGAGGAATATCTTAAATGAAACTTCGTCATGGCATCTCGGTGTCTGGTTTGATATTTTAATAAAATATTTCATTCCAATAGCACTTATATTTATCCTCGGATCAGGGCTTATTAAGGAATTTTCGGGACTCTATCCAAACAAACCAACAGGAGTTCACAACCTTGAATATTTTGCACTGCTCTTCTGGCTCATCTTTACCATCGGCGGCAGTTTTATACTGGCAAAAATGAAGGGAGAAAACCATGCGTAACATTCTATATATATTAATAATTATAATGATATACTCATCTCTCAGCGGAGCTGAGTGCTCTATCAAAACTGAGGGGTTAACAGAGGGAAAAGAGAGCCATCTCACGATTCTCACGCCCCCTGACAAAACACCAAACCGTGTTGAAATTATCTACTCTCCTAACAGTCAGACCTCACACATTCAAACGGTGCCATTTGCCCCTGCTCTCTCACTCACGCCACACCGGCCCGGCATTGCAAAAATAGTAGTATATGATGCAGAAAACACCATTCTCTGTAGCCGTCTTATCTCTATCCACTTTAACGGCATTCCGTGGAGTGGAGTCATCATCTTTTTGCTCGCTGCCATCACCCTCTTTACGGGTACTTTTATCTCTCTTAGAAAAGCACTCAAAGCTGATTAGGAATCTCATATGCAATCACAATGGATAACTAAAAAGAACAATGACACCCTGATTCTCTATTTTTCTGGGTGGGCGATGGATGGGTCTGAAGTTTCACACCTAGAAAGTAGTAACTGCGATTTGCTTGCATTTTATGACTATCGCGAACTCTCTCTTCCGAAAATCCCAAGAAACTATAAGCGATATATTCTCATGGCGTGGTCTTTTGGGGTCTTTGTTGCCGCACATTTGAAAGAGAAACTTCCTATTATATCTCACGCGGTCGCTATCAATGGAACTTTGAATCCAATTGACCAGAAAGAGGGAATTCCTCTGGCCGCTTTTGATAAAACACACGACACCCTCAGTGACAAAAATCTGCTGCGTTTTTTGCGGAGTATTACCGGAGAAAAGGAGACTCTAAACCACTTTTTACACTCAGCGACGCTACGAAATATCGACCATTTGCAAGAAGAGTTGGTACATCTGAAAAAACTCTTTTTAACCACGCCACAACCGGCGAACTGTTTTAACAAAATATATATATCTTCAGCTGACACCATATTTAAACGCAACGCACAGCGCCAATTCTGGAATGAAAGATGCGATAATATCGACAATATTCAGACGCCACATCTGCCATTTCACCACTTTTCATCTTTGATGGAAATTACCCACACCTCAATCTTTAAAGAGCAGATTATAAAAAAGTTCTCAGCCTCGTTCATCAAATCATATAACGAAGTTGCCATTGTGCAGCAAGAGATGGCGGGACACCTCATCGAGGTGCTAAAACCGTATAATCTATCCACATTTTCCCGAATATTTGAGCTAGGATATGGCACTGGATTTCTTACAAAACAGCTTCTTGAGCAGATAGATGAAGGTACCCTATGGCTTAACGATATATCTTCACATAAGTTGATTCCATCGCACAGTCAAAACTGTAAAATATCCTATATTCACGGTGATGCTGAACATATATTCTTTCCGAAAGATCTTGATATGATTATCTCAAGCGCCGTAATTCAATGGTTCGAAAATTTGCCTCTCCACTTTAAACGGGCGCATAAAGTCCTGAAACCAGGAGGAATTCTTGCATTCACCACCTTTGGACCACAGAACTTTCTTGAAATAAAAGAGTTGACTGGCATCGGACTTACATACCATTCAATTGCGCAATTCAAACAGCTGCTTGACCCCTATTTCACGGTTGAAATCGCGCAAGAATCACTTCGCCCTATCTATTTTCCAACACCGAGAGATGTCCTTCTGCAAATGAAAGATACGGGAGTAAATTCACTGGTAAAAACACCATGGGGACCACAAAAATACCGTGAATTTTATAAGAATTATATAAAAATATTTGGAACTACGGACGGCATTCCGTTGACCTATCATCCGATGATTGTGATTGCTACAAAACGATAACAGCGCAGCCACTATCACGACTTGGAAGGTCTGGATATTCGCTGTCAGCATCACTACTCAGATCACTATCCTCAACCTCAGCTTGCGCTTTAATCGTAAATTCTCGGCTATATCTCCCACCTTTTTTGTCATCAGATTGAATTTTGACAAGGTAGTGAGTCCGAGATTTTTCAAAAGATTTCTGCAACTTCAAACTATCGCCATCAATTGTGAAAAAAGAGCTATCATCATTTTCAACAACGGTGTAAAAGTGGGTATCATCACTATCTGCATCTTCTGTCGAAAGGAGGCCAATGAGTGTATCAGGAGGACTTTCCTGAGGAATGGTGTTGTTTGAGAGAAAGATATCGTTTGGCAATGAATTTCTTTGGTAGAGATAGAGTGCAGGCTCGTCAGGAGAGCCGACAATTATCACCCCATTAACGATATCAATAGAGTCGGCAAAAGAGGTTCCTGCAGGCGTATTATTCCGAATTTGTTTGATTTTATTCCAGTTGCCATCACTATCTTTCGCATAAATGCAGAGAAGTGGTTCAACACTGACAAGCGCTATCCCACTTTCAATTGCAACATTGGTATAAACAGAGCGAAAATCAAAATCAGGTGAAGGAATACAAGAGAGAGCGGCACTCTCACCCCACGCATCAAGACCACCATTATTCCGTTCAAAAACAAATGCAGTCCCTTTATATGCTCCAACAATCATCTCATTTTTATCAAGATCCACCCTGAATCCAAAATGATTCTGAGCGTCAATATCTGGTGAAACAATCTTTTTAACGCCATTCCACTCTTCAGATCCACCCTTATTTCGTTCAAAAACATAGAGTGCGCCATGAGATTTGTTTTCCGCATCATCACCAACAATCAAAGTGTCCCCACTAATCGCAACGGCACTTCCAAAACGCGCATAGCCATCGTTAGACGGCGTACTAATCGAGTGTTCAACTCCCCAATTATTAATGCCGCCTTCATTTCGGTTGAAAATATAGACCGTTTTCTCATCATTTGCACCAACGATAAGAGTGTCATTATCGAGAGAAGTTGCAGAAAACCCACTATCTTCAACACCCTGATTCTCTATAATCTTAACCAATCCCCACGCCTCTTTTCCACCCTCATCTCGCCCATAGATGTAGACCCTGTTTTCTGCATGAGAAGTTACAATAAGAGTATCTTTTTCATAGGCGAGAGCATATCCAAAACCCCAGTTAGAAGTTGCTGTATTTTCACCGGTCAGAATTGTTGGCAAAACTTCATACTGCTGAGTTTTCTCATCTTTTTTGAAAATATAGATGAAAAAATCTGTTTTTGGTTCATTCCGACTCCGTGATTGTGCAAAAATAGTCTCATCTCCCCCAACAACGGTGCTTCCTATAAGCATCGTTGATAAGCTCTTGTCATAAATTCGCTGATGAAGTCTTATCTCGGCATCTTCATCTTCAAGCGACGCCTCTTCACCTGGCGTATCGTAATCAGGTATTTCATCAATATTGGTAATATTAATGAGAAACTCCTTCTCAAATAGACCGCCTTTATCATCTTCTGTCTGGATTTTAACCGTTTGTGTCACTGAATATTCATAATTAAATATTGCAGCCGTTTTGAGAGTGCTGCCATCAACAAGAAAAAGATTTTTACCAAAAGGTTCAAGAACAACGCTATAACTGTATACATCTCCCTCGTCGTCATCACTCGTTGAAAGTGTTCCAATCGTAGTGAAAAGAGGTGAATTTTCTGCAACACTATCAGCAGAAAGTGAAATATCAACTGGCTCTCTATTAGCAGCGTAATAATGATAAAGATTCACTTCAGGCATCAATTTAGAATAGGTAACGGCACTGGACAAAAGCACACTATCACCATCTAACGCGGCAGTAACAGCAAAGTTTTCAGAAAAGATGGAAGAGAGCGTTTGGGTAATCTTCCAGCCCGACTCTTTCGTAAAAAGATACGCTTTTGGCCCTGTTACTACAATCATTTTCGCATCATCTAAGACAAGAGCTGATGAAGTATTTGTATAGGGCGATGGAAGTGCCACCGATGGAAGTGCTCCCCAGTTATTTAGACCACCTTCATCTCTATTAAAGAGTAGTACACCCTTGCCATTCACCGCAAGGGTATCACCAGATATTGATACGCCACCAGATATATCACTCATACTTTTAATCTTGACCCATGATTTGGCATCATCTTGAGTATAAAGTTCAATCATCGGTGCCATAACCGACTCAACCGCAATGGTTGTGCCATCAAAATCGATAGAAGAACCAAAGCCACCATATGAGAGGGGTGGTGGAGTTATTCGTGCTGATGATCCCCACTTCTCATCATGTTTTTCAAAAATAGCGACTGCTCCATCGGTTCGAGTTGAGCCTGATCCGACAACCACCGTTGTGCCATTGATTGCAACGGAAACGCCAAAATACTTCTCACCTAATATCCCCTCAAACTCTGCAACCAAGCCCCACTTATTTATGCCTCCGCTATCTTTTTCATAGATGTACACTTTTCCTAAAGTGCTCTCTTGCACAGCGGTATTTGGAGCTCCAACAACAAGAATATCCCCATCAAGCGCAATATCGCCGCCAAAAGGAAAGGGTAACGCCTCTGGTCTCACAAGTCGAGCAACAGCGTGAAAGGAATCGATAACACCTTGATTTCTCTGGAAAACAGAGACGACTCCTGCTGAATAACTTCGTGAAGATGGTGATGAAATAGCAATAACATCGCCACTTATCGCCGTTACTAATCCAAAAAATGGAAGAAACTCTTCGTACAAAAGAAGATCGTTCTGTTGCCGAGAAATTGCACCGCCTAGAGACTCTTGTTTGAAAAATGAAACAGTGCCATTAAAATCATTTTCTTGTGGAGATCCTACAAAAACAGTTCCATTATCTATCATAATAGAGGAAGCTACTGTATTGAAATCTTCAGACACAATCTTAGATATTTGTTGCCAAGGATTTTCTGAGTCACCACTTTTTGAAAAAATAAAAAAACTATCCTCTTGCAGAGTATGGGCATTAGTTTCCACCGCAAGTAGACCATCTTTCAGAGCAATCTTTGATGCAAAATTATCAAATCGTCCCTGCCCTTCAAAATGCTGCAACTCCTTCCACTCCCCAGCTCCTGAAAAAAATTTTTCAAAAATAGAGAGGCTGCCATATCCCTCTTTATCCTGAGGGGCACCCACTACAATGGTATTACCTTCAATAGCAACTGAGTGTCCAAAGGAGAGAAGCATTGGCTTTTGTAACTTTTCAACTATCTCCCACTCTTCATCTTTTTCTAAAAGAAGGACACCCCTATCCGCTCCGACTACAACTCTGCCTGCATCTAAAGCAAGAGATATTCCTAAATGTTTAGATGAAAGAGAGTGAATTTTCTTAACTTCACCCCACTCACCATCTCCTGGAAAATCCTTTCCAAAAATATAGAGAGCTCCTCGCTCATCATTTTCTCCTGGTGCTCCCACAAAAACAGTATCTTCAAACAGTGCAACTGTTGCTCCAAACCCAACACTATAAGGCAAAGATATCGTCTTCACTTTTACCCATACATCTGAGGTAGAATTATCTCGTTCAAAAATATATACCGCTCTCTCTTCAGCAACACCAAGAAGAGCCCTGTTCTTTTCAAAGGCAACTGAAACTTCAGAAAAAGAATCCAGAGCAGGGAGCGTTGTCTTTTTCTCCCACCTTCCTGAAGTGCTATTTTTACGAAACAGGTGGGCGTTTCCCAAAGCTCCTACCAATAACATATCACCTTCTGCCGCAAGAGAAAAACCAAAATAACTAGCATCATTTGGCGCAATACGCTGTTCTAATGAGAGTGTTCCAGACACATCAGAGAGGAGAGGAAAAGATATGAAAACAAGAACGAGTACACATAAAACTTTCATAATAGACTCCTTAAAAAGCTATCTATTTTGTACCATACTTGTAGGGATTTTATTGAAAGATTACGATGTTGTCAAAATTATATGATTATTTGTAAAGACGACCAACGCAAAAAAGCCCTTTCCACAAC
>JAGLDR010000031.1 GCA_023145475.1 bacterium | reverse complement strand
GTCAAGAGAAAAATGAAAAAGATTGACTTAAAACAAAAATATGACAATTAAAGATATTGCTTTTCCCACACCCACTCTATACAATGCCAAGACTGTAAGAAAATGGGAAAAAAGAGGGTCATTTTGAAACATCTGCAATTTGTTGTCGCAATTATTATTGTAGTACTATTGGTTATTGCATTAACTGAGTATCGACTTCACTATCATTCATCTGTTTCTCACCACTTCGCACAAAAGAAAAGAGAACTCACCATCTTTCACGCAGGTTCACTCTCTGTCCCATTTTCACAGATTGAAAAGGCGTTTGAGGCAAAATATCCTGAAATAGACATCCTCAGAGAGGCGGCTGGCTCTCGTAGTTGTGCAAGGAAAATCACAGACTTACATAAACCAGCAGATATTATGGCAAGTGCCGATGAATCAGTTATCACCACACTGTTAATGCCTGAATTTGCCACTTTCAATATCAAATTTGTTAGAAATGAGATGGTGATTATGCTTGGAGAACATTCAAAATACAATGAAGAGATAACGGCTGAGAATTGGAGTGACATTTTGCTCAGAAAAGATGCCTCATTTGGCCACTCAGATCCCAATAAGGACCCCTGTGGTTATCGCTCGCAACTTGTCTGGCAACTTGAAGAGAAGCGGTCAAACAAAAAGGGATTATATGAACAGTTGCGTACAAAAATGAATCCCGCACACATTCGCCCAAAAGAGACGGACCTGCTTGCAATGCTTGAGGCAGGAGAGATTGACTATCTTTTTATCTATCGCTCAGTTGCAGAGCAACATAAAGGAAAATATCTGCTGCTCCCAAAAGAGATTAACCTTGGCAGTGCGACATTGTCAGACTACTATTCATCGGCAACAGTCAAGATAACAGGAAAAAAACCGGGAACATTTGTAACAAAGAGAGGGGCTCCTATGATTTATGGAATCACCATTCTGAAGGATGCTCCAAACCGTGCTGATGCTATAACATTTCTCTCATTTCTCTTCTCAGATGAGGGGCAAATCATCCTCAAAAAGAATGGTCACCCCGTCATCACTCCACCTCAAGTAGATGGAGTTGATAACCTCCCAAAAGAGTTAAAGAAATTTATGATACAAAAACCTCGAAAACGGTTTGCACTCAGGTAGAAAAATGCAAAGAAAGAGACAGAAACGGTATTTTACCCTTTTTTTGACGGCATTTTCTCTGCCAATTCTTCTTTTTATTTTGATTCCTGTTTTTAGCTTTCTTTTCAAAGTATCACCTACTGATATGGCAACAACGCTACAAGAAAAAGAGGTTATTGCCTCACTTATCACCACTTTTCGTGCCTCACTCTGGGCAACTTTTGCTGCTACTCTTTTTGGTATTCCTCTTGCCTATTTGCTCTCTCGGAAACGGTTTTATGGAAAGGCATTTGTTGAAGGTATTCTCGATATCCCTATCATTATTCCGCACACTGCGGCTGGCATCGCTCTGCTGAGCACTTTTGGCACTCGCTCACTCTTTGGACAGACAACAGGGCTTACCATTGTTGGTAATGAGCTTGGTATTGCAATTGCGATGTTTTTTGTCTCTGTTCCTTTTTTAATAAATACGGCAAAAGAGGGTTTTAACCTTGTTGATGTTCGCTATGAAAAGGTGGCAATAACTCTTGGTGCATCACCACTCAAAGCGGCAACTACGATTGCCATTCCAATGGCGAAACGCTCTATTTTTGCAGGAATGCTTTTGATGTGGGGGCGCGGTGTTTCAGAGTTTGGAGCGGTAATGATTCTCGCATACCATCCAATGACGGCACCTCTGCTGATTTATGACCGTTTTGAATCATTTGGTCTTGCTTATGCCCGCCCTGTAACTGCAATTCTTGTGCTGATTACCTTGCTTATGTTCGTATTTTTTCGTTCACTACTGACGGAGAAATATGATGATTAAATTACAAAATATCTCATATGATATTGGCTCTTTTCTTCTGAAAAATATCTCTTTTGAACTTAAAAAAGGTGAAATTGTTGCCCTTGTTGGCCCAAGCGGCGCGGGCAAAAGTGTTCTTCTTGAAATTATTGCAGGTCTCATTGAACCGAAAAAAGGAGAGGTTACCGAACTTTCACAAGGCGAGGTGGCACTTATTTTTCAAGATTATATGCTCTTTCCCCATCTCAATCTGTTTGATAATATCGGCTATGGGCTGAAAATGAGAAAAAAGGAGAAAAAGGAGATTGAAAAAGCGGTCAAAACCATTGCAAAAGAGCTTTCTATTGACCACCTGCTCGCTCGGCGAGTTACTACACTCTCTGGCGGTGAGAAACAGCGGGCATCACTGGCACGAGCGTTGGTTGTCGCTCCTAAAGTACTGCTGCTTGATGAGCCAACGGCAGCGCTTGATGTTCTGCTAAAACGAGAACTTCACACACTTATCAAACGAATCCATAAAGAGCATAATCAGACGATTATTCTGGTAACGCACGACTTTCGTGAGGCATCGCTGCTTGCCGATAGAGTGGTGGTACTAGACGGCGGACGCGTCGTACAAATTGGCACACCAAAACAGTTAAAAGAGAATCCAACTAACGAGTTTGTTGCAGCATTTACAGAATAGCTCTTGTTCCCAGCCCGTTGGGCGTGGGCTAAGATAACGCGACCCTTCAGGCCGCTAAAACACTAAAAGAGTAACAAAACCGTCTGAAGGACGGTGCTTCCTCAACCCACGGTTGAAGACGCAGTCGCAGGCCTGGGTCAAAAAACTTTGCTTTCGTTTTACCATATCTGTATAATCACGGCGGCTGAGGGAATTAATTTTTTTAGGGGGAAGAAATGCTATTAAAAGGAAATGTAGTTGCAAAGGGAATAAACAGTAAAATCAAAGAGATGGAGCTTCCCGAATTGGTGTTAGCAGTCTTTCATCCAGTAGGAGACGAATCGGCTGAAAGTTATTTAAGAATGAAAGAAAAAAAGTTGGCGAAAGCAGGCTTTGCTATCAAAGTAATTCCTGTTGAAAATACGATGGAAATTGAGGCATTTTATGTCGCACTTGAAGAGGCAAACAAAGATGACTCTATCCATGGAATTATGGTCGAACTACCCCTTCCTATCAAGGTTAGTAACTTTGAACTTTCAAATCGTATAAATCCTCTCAAAGATGTTGATGGTGTTACTTTTGCAAATCAAGGAACCGTTTTTGCCACTCGCGAAGAGGGCATTCTTCCTTGTACTGCATTAGCATCTGCACTTATTCCTGAACATTATGATGTGGAAATTGCAGGGAAAAGCGTCCTTGTTATCGGAAGAAGTGCCATTGTTGGACTTCCTCTTGCGAAGCTATTTTTAAATAGAAATGCAACTGTCACCGTTGCGCACAGTCGCACACCAAATCTGGCTGAACTTGCTGGAAATGCTGATATTATTGCCATTGCTGCGGGCGTTTCAGGTATTGTTACTAGCTCACAGATTAAAGATGGCGCCACTGTCGTTGATGTTGGTATCAACTTCACCGATGAGGGTAAATTGGTTGGCGATTTTACCCTTGATCAAGAGAATGAAGCTGAGCGCATCAACTATACCCCTGTTCCTGGTGGTGTTGGCGTTGTTACAAATGCTGTTTTGATTGAAAATCTTGTCCGTTGTTATAAAATGCAACAAAAATAATCTATGGCAACAAAGCGTCGCAAATCGCGTCCTACTCAGATAAGTCGCATTATCGACAGAGGCGCTTTAAGTGTTGGTGCAAGAACGAAACAGACAAAAAACTATATATATCTTCTCTTTCACTGGAAAAAAATTGTAGGAGAGAGAAATCTCAGAATTATGGCTCCACTTGCCATTAAAAAGAGTACTTTGGTGGTTGCCGTTCCTAACTCAATGGTCAAGCATAATGTCTTCCCTACACTCCCGCTCCTTCTTTCAAAAATTCATGCTCAAGGCGAAGAATTTAGCTCGATATCCTTTATTCGTCTGCAAGTGCAAGCGGCTGTCTTTCCAAAAAAGAGAAAAAAGAGGGTCGAAGAAGATAAAACACTTTCAGAGCCGTCAGAAGAAGAGCTTGGTTTTAGAACAACTGAATTGATTAAAGAGGGGATTTCAGAAGAGCTTGCCCCTCATCTTGCACGACTCTTCTATTTCGCAGAAATAAGAAAGACTCAATAGACTCACCCCTTATTTTAACACTTTTCCACCGTCCGGAACATCTTGGGTAATCCAAACATTTCCCCCAATGACTGCTCCTTTTCCAACGGTAATTGTGCCAAGAATAGTGGCTCCCGAATAGATGATGGCATCATCTTTGACTGTGGGATGGCGTACAATACCTTTGACAGGATTTCCATTCTCATCAAGTGGAAAACTTTTTGCTCCAAGTGTAACACCTTGATATAACCTAACATTTTTGCCGATGTGACAAGTCTCACCAACAACTATTCCTGTGCCATGATCCATAAAGAAATACTCATCAATTGTCGCTCCGGGGTGAATATCAATGCCGGTGAGTGAATGAGCCATTTCTGAAATCATTCGTGGAATAATTGGCACTTCTAACTTATAAAGTTCATGGGCGAACCGGTGGTGTATCATTGTCAGGATACTGGGGTAGCAGGAGATGATTTCTCCATAATTCTTTGCTGCGGGATCTCCGTTGTAGGCGGCAATGACATCAGTTTGTAGGAGTTGTTTCAGGCGAGGCAGAGTTGCTATCATTTCGTGGGATATTTTTTCTGAACTCTGTCTGCAAATTGTGCATTCATGATCGCTTTTCTGTGTGGGACAGGCAAAGCTGAACCCTCTTACTATCTGCTCAAAAAGAAGTGCATGTAACTTGTGAATTGATGAGTAGTATGTTGTGCTTCCATCTGCAAATTTAAGACTTCCAAAATAGCCAGGGAAGAGAATAGAGGAGACAAGTTTCATAATTTCAGCGAGCGTGCTATTGTCTGGGATAGGGGTGTTATTGTGGCTGCTGTGGGACATTACGCCGTTGTTATCAGCCTGAGATAACTGTTCAATGACAGAATAAATAATATCTCGTTCGCGTGGAAGATTTGTCCTATCCATATTATTTTTCTCCTGTGAAAAGTGGTGTTGAAAGATAGCGTTCTCCAGAATCAGCAAGCAGTAAGACGACTATCTTATCTCTATTTTCTTCACGAGAGGCCACCATTTTTGCTGCTGCAAAGACGGCTCCAGATGATATGCCAACAAAAACACCTTCTTTATTAAGCAGTTCTCTTGTTCCTGCTCCTGCATCCCCATCTTTTATCGTAACAATCTCATCGATAATATCTCTGTTAAGCACGGGAGGAACAAATCCTGCGCCAATTCCTTGGATAGGGTGTGGACCAGGTGACTCGCCTGATAAGACAGCGGATGAAGCGGGTTCAACAGCTATAATTTGTATAGATGGCTTTAGTTTTTTCAAAGTTTCACCAACGCCGGTTATTGTGCCACCCGTTCCAACACCTGCAACAAAAATATCGACTTTTCCACTAGTTTCTTCAAAAATTTCAAGAGCGGTCGTATCTCTGTGCCCGTCTGGATTAGCAGGATTTTTCATCTGCCCCATTTGAAAGTAGCCTTTTGTTTTTGTAAGTTCATCTGATTTTGCTATTGCACCAGGCATCCCTTTTTTGCCATCAGTTAAAATCAATTCGACACCAAGTGCGCGAAGCAGCGTCTTTCGCTCTTCACTCATCGTTTCTGGCATTGTGATGACAAGGTTGTACCCTTTTGCCTTTGCAACCCACGCAAGACCTATGCCGGTATTTCCACTTGTTGCCTCAATAATCGTATCACCCTTTTTCAGTTTACCCTCTTTCTCAGCGGCATTAATCATTGAAAGTGCTATACGGTCTTTAACGCTTGAAAGCGGGTTAAAAGATTCAAGTTTGGCAATCATATGAGTTTTTAACTGGCGGTTTGTCACCGTCAAGGCAAGAAGTGGGGTATTGCCTATCAGCTCTGTAATGTTCTGTGCAATAAGCGGTCGCTGTTTACGAACTATCTGCATCGTCTCCTCCATTAACATAGTTACTAGGAAGAGAGTAACATTATTTTGAGATTTAGCAATTGAATTTTGTGGGCGAAAAAGTAGCACATAAGCCGGATTCTGTCGTGCACGACCATTTATCTGGGACACCAGTTACCTGATGCCTCATGCAGTCAACCCGGATGCATCGGACGAGCAATCCTTACGCGCCGCAGCGCAACGGAGAACCTATAAGTTCACACTATTCCTTGTCGTATGAAAGGATAACTCCGTCATACTCTTCTCCTTCCACATTGAACTTAAGGACAAATGGAGCATCAATGTCTATCCTCACATCATCAATATAAATCACATCAGGTCCATACATTACATCCACTTCACTTTTCGCTACAGATCCAACATAAGTTAAGTTGGGAAGAGGTCGTGTAAGAGCAAAGTTAAAAGGTCCTTTATCACTCTTAAAGTCAAGATAAAAATGATCTGCGCACTCTTCACCTGATTGAGCTACACCTATATCACAAGAAAGAAGGGATTCAATAGTAAACTCTCTCCACACCCCTAACTGCTCAAATTCAATATCCTCTAGGGAAATCTTTTCATAATAAGCAAGATGTGGACCGCTCTTTGGATAGAGTACAAACGCGATATTTGTTATTTTATAGACTCCAATAATGTTCTCAACAAACTCTTTTGAATCCGTTCCTGTCCACGCATCTTCCATCACTGGACAGTGAAAACCGTCGTATAAAAAACTTTCTGTCTTGAATATAGTCTCACTCTCCTCAACTGATGCAGTGTATTTTGCTCCGCCACATCCTTCCCACGGCTTACCGCAGGAGAACATTGTCAGAACCGTAGTTAATAAAATTAAAAACTTCATCATAACAACCTCCAATAATTAAAACTATTCATAGCATACAATATAACCTTTTTTTAATCAAGGTAGATTGGACTTCCCCCAAAAAAGTGGAGTATTTAGAA
>JAGLDR010000030.1 GCA_023145475.1 bacterium | reverse complement strand
TTAATGCAATATTAAGCACAATGAATCACCATGATTTGACTATACAGTGAGGGTTTTTAACATGTACAATCTTATAGAAGAGCTCAAGTGGCGCGGAATGCTTCACGACAGTATGCCTGGCACAGAGGAGCTTTTAGAAAAAGAGGCTCCCGTTCGTGGATATATCGGCTTTGATCCAACTTCCGATTCGCTTCATATTGGCAATTTGGCCACTATTATGCTTTTGGTGCACTTTCAGAAAGCGGGACATAAACCATTTATGCTTGTTGGTGGTGGAACGGGAATGATTGGCGATCCATCGGGGAAAAGTGATGAGAGAACTCTGCTGACTGAAGAACAAACCCGCTTTAATGAAAAGGGGATAAAGAAGCAACTATCTAGTTTTCTTGACTTTTCAGACAGCCCGACTGGCGCTATGATGGTCAATAACTTTGATTGGATAAGTCAGATTAATATAATCGATTTTTTGCGTGATATTGGAAAACATCTGACTGTAAACTATATGCTTGCAAAAGATTCTGTTAAAACTCGCTTTGAAAGTGGTATCAGTTTCACTGAGTTTTCCTATCAACTTCTGCAGGGATATGACTTCTATTTTCTCTTCCGTACACACAATGTGAAAATGCAGATGGGAGGCTCTGATCAATGGGGCAATATTACCACAGGAACTGAGTTAATCAGAAAAACAGGCAGTGGAAACGCATTTGCTCTCACAACGCCACTTGTTACAAAATCAGATGGCACAAAATTTGGAAAATCAGAAGGTGGCAATATTTGGTTAGATCCAGAGAAGACATCTCCTTACCATTTTTACCAATTTTGGGTTAATGTTGCAGACAGTGATATTGAACGATTTACTAAAGTTTTCAGTCTCAAAACAAAAGATGAAATAGAAAACTTGATGGAACAGCAGAAAGAGGCAGCGCACATGCGTCCTATGCAGTATTCTCTTGCTCAAGAACTCACAGAGCGCATTCACGGTCTTGAGGCACTGAAACAAGCTGAAAAGGCAAGCACCCTGCTCTTTGGAAAATCAACACTTGAAGATTTGACCGCAATTGATGAAAAGACGCTGTTAGCAGTATTTGATACCATTCCAAAGATAACAATCAACAAAAAAGATGTCGAGGCTGATTTGCCTGTCGTTGAACTGCTGACTACACTGTGTGATGCGACCATTTTCAGTTCAAAAGGAGAGATGCGAAGACTCGTTAAACAGAACGGACTCTCAATCAATAAAGTGAAAGTTTCAGACAGTGACTCGCCACTAACAGTTACACTTTTACATGACAAATATCTTCTTGTTCAAAAAGGTAAAAAACACTATTTTCTTTTGCAACTTGTTTGAGTCTACTTATTTTTAAACTCTTGCAATCTCTGATTGAGATTACGAATACGACGATTTAGAACACGAATAACACCTATCGCAACATGCTCTTGCTGAGTAAGAATCTCATGAAAATCTTCCATCGCCATTTTGAGTACGACAAGATTTGTTGTTGCTATAACATCGGCACTACGCGGTTGAGAATCAATAATTGCCATTTCACCAAAATAAGATCCATCAGACATTACATCAACCTTTTTGCCTCCAGTTACAACATCGACCTCTCCTGTAACAATGATATAGAGCTCTCGGCCTAAATCACCTTCATTGACTACATAGGTCCCTTTTTCATAAATCTCTTCGTCAAGCAGCGTTGCAATATGCGCAAGCACCTCACCTGATATTTCATGAAACAGCTCAACATTTTTTAGAGACAAGGCTTTTTCAATTGTTGATAACATCGTATTATACTCCTTTTTGTCCTAAAATAGAAAATGCATATTTAGAAACAGTTTCATTTTTATCATTTTGGATAGAATACTTGTCGTCTGGTGTCAATTTGATAGAGAGACTTAACATTGCAGCAAGTGCCGTCTCTCTCACCAATGGTGATGAATCATAAAGGAAGACATCAATTCTATCTGCCATATCTAAAATGTTGTTTTGAGCAATCAGATAGATGGTAATACTGCGAACCCAACTATTTTCATCAAGGAGAAACTGATCAAGCACCTCGGTGAAAGTTCTTCGTCGAATTTTGAAGTTATCAAATCCGTGCTGCATAATCTCTTTTTCTGTCTTCAATTCAAGCATTGGAATTAAAATCTGTGAGACATCTTTTCCAATAATATTATCAATGATTTCTATGGCATTAGAACGATGCTCTTTTGCAACCTGCCGGTGAGTAACATTGTAGTAGACAGTATCAAACAAATCACTTCCGTAAAGCAGTTGTAAAATAGAGAAAATACGCCGCAAACTGTCATGCATCTTTGTATCAACCATAGAAAAGAAATAGGGCGACTGGAGACGAGTGGCAACAACCTGCCTGTTATAAAGCGTTTGGAAATAGTAATAAAACTCTTTGAAAAGATGGCGTTTCAAAAAGACAGGTGAGATGTGTACATCTTCTGTTTTTGCTACTATACTTTTTAGACTCTCTAAAATAACGCTTCGCAACTCTCCCTCTGTTCTTAATCCAATTTGTAACAATTCAGCGGAGTGAAGTGTTGGAATAGACCCTAAAAGACGCGCGACCTCTTTTTTCATCTCGACTGAATCAAGCGGACTATCCATAATACTGCGAGCAGGCAAAAGAACAATCTCACCAAATGATGATAAACCTTTTGCGACATCAAGACGAACTGATTTATCAAGCAACATATAGAAAAGCTTAGGAATAATCTCTTTAATACCAATGTGACAGGCAGCTCGTACCGCTTCACGACGCACAATTGGATCACTATCGTTCAGTAAAATAAAAACTTGTTGCTGCAAGCTTGCTTGGCCTATCTCTTTCAGGGCAATTGCGGCTGACTGTCTCTTTTTCACTTCAGAGGATTCAATAAGCTTTTGCAGTGCGGGTGCTGCTTTCATAACTCCCTGAATGCCACCATATAAAATCAGTGAGATAATAGCAGAACGACGAATGTTGATGGAGGGATGTTCAAGAAAGGATGAGAGATAGGTAACAGACTTTTCCATCTGCATATACCCAAAAGTTCGAATCGCCTCTTGGATAATAGCATCATCATTTACCGTTGTCAGACGGTGAACTTCAAATATATAATACCGAGATTTAACCTCACGAAGAAGGGCCAGAATGCGCACTTTAATGCGACTGTCAACGATGCTCTCTTCAAGAAGTGGAACAAAGTTGCTGACTCTTGCAAAATAGCGTTCTTGCTTCATCATATCAAGCGCCATAACCATCTCTTCAGGATTACCACTCTCTAATGCTGTAACGATAATTCGGTCTAGCATCTGTTCTTTTATGACAAGATCATGATGAGCAAACCCCTTTCGCTTAATCCTGTCTGTCAAAACACCGAGATACTCTTTTCTAATCACTATGACAATCGCAATCCAAATAACAACAAGAATAACAACAAGAATAGAGATAACCTTCAATGGGATATCATAAATAGCAAAAAAGTAGATAACCAAACCAGAGATACCAATCGCAGTGGGTTTGATAATACCATCAATAGAGGCTTTTGCCCTGCTTTTCAACTTAGAGTCCATAGGAATATAGAGCAGTTGAAGAGCGGCATCGTTAATAGTATATCTAAATGCATAGTCAGAGGCGCGAGCCATAGATATCAAGAGAAGTGGAGCAGCATAGCCAAGCAGAAGTACCGTCGTAGGAATTGCCACAAATGCGGAGGAGAAAACAAAAATAAAAAACGGAAGAACTGTTAAGCTTAAGAATATACTCAAACGCAAAAGACGGCTGGTTGCAAACACTTGAAAGCCAAAAGAGAACACACCACCAAAAATAGCATAGATAAGACCAAGAAAAGTGGCAAGATCCGCCTCATTAAAATATTCAGTCGCTACAATTTTAAACTGATAATCAATAAAAGTTACTGTTACAAAGATAATAGCGGTAATTGCAGCTATATAGCGAACATATTTACTTGCAAAAACATTGTTTTTAGCCGTCTTCTTTTTGACAGTTTCAATTGACGAGATGACACTTCGCTGTAATTTTCCTGCAAACACCTTGCCCATATTAAAAACGATAAGACTCGCAATAGTCATATAGACAGCGTTGATAAGTAAAATCTTTTCAATAGAGATATATTGTACAATCCACCCGACACCCCAACCAGCAATGAGACTTCCTAAAACGCCTCCGCCTCCAACAAATCCAAGCAGTCGTTTTGCCTCGCGACTGTCCAATAATTCATTGGCAAAACCCCAAAACTGAAACATCATAAAAGCGCCTGAAACTTCAATAAAAATATAGAGTAACGGGTAACTCCAGTGGACATTAAATCCGGCAAGAATTGAAAAGAGTAGCAGGCCTCCAATTGAGACAAAAAAGGTGGTAATAATCAATTTGTCCAAGCGATAAAACGAACTTCTTCTCGTATAAAAATAGGTCGTTGTTGAGACAATTAAAGCAACACCTATATACA
>JAGLDR010000003.1 GCA_023145475.1 bacterium | reverse complement strand
ATTATGCAAGGTGATCCAATCATGCAAGGCGACCCAATTATGCAGGGCGACCCTATTATGATTACCTCTAACCACTTTTCAAAATATGTCATTCTTTTCACACCAAAAGATGGTGGTGGTGGAGATGCTGCAGGTATCGTAGACCCTGGAACAGATGATATCCCTGCCCCTGGTAGCTGGTCAATTGAGCAAATCATCAAAGTCTGTAATCTTGATATTGCCTGTCAAATCGAAACAGACACCTATGATAAAAGCGGTGACGATATCAACGAATGTATTCGAAATTACACAAGCTATCTCCATATGGAAGATGACGCTCCTGTTCTTGTTTCACTCCATGTAGAAGACACGATGGCAGTTGCTCGGTTAGTCTTTGATTGTTATGCCAAAGCTACCGATTGTGATGATTACAAAGTGTGTGGCAGCGTGAAAGAGAGCACTGAAGAGTGTTCAGGCTCAACACCTAACAGCTGCGACAACAACATTTCAACACACTGTAACATCTTTGGAAAAGTGATTAAGACTGACTGTTCTGATTATAACTATAAGTGTAAAGTTGAAGAGAGTATGTCCTCGTGGAACAACGAAACGATGGAAAGTGGTTGTTATGCCGACTATGGCGAATGTGACGATACAACATATGTTCCAGAATGTACCGATGACGGAATGAAACAGTGTAACGATGGAAGAATTGTGAGCGTAAACTGTGAATATATAATGGGTAAAGATTCAACTTGTGACACCATCAATATGATGGGACAAACATTTGCAATGTGTCTGCCTCCTTCGACTGCGAAAGAGTGTGATCCCGAAACCTATGAAACTCACTGTGAAGGTTCAAAACATCTCTTCTGTGTTGGTGATGCCACAGGAACAGGTCATCTTGCTGAGCTCGATTGCGCAACATCCTATGGCGCTGACTATCTTTGTAATATTGCTCTTGACGGTGATGAAAACTGCGTCTACAAGACCGTTGCAGAATCGTGGACAGAGACAGCATATTGTGAACAAAACATCTTACATTACACGATTAACGGTATAGATAAAGAGTATGACTGTATCGCAAATGGTTTTACTGAGTGTGTGAAAGATTTTGCACCAGCAAATGTTATTACGCCAAACATAAGCGGCAGCCTCATTCCTGATCATTGCGGATTCTAACCAAACAATTCTTTATAATGATAGATATTTTTTAAGACCTTCAGAGATAATATGCATTGCTCTTTTTGTCTTTTCAACATCAAGAACAAAGGCGATACGAGCTTCACTTCTTCCTAATCCTGGCGTAGCGTAAAAGCCCTCTGCAGGCGCAAGCATTACCGTCTCACCATCAATAGAAAAATCTGAAAGCAACCAGATAACAAAATCCTCTGCATTTTCAACGGGAAGCTTCATAACAATATAAAATGCGCCATCAGGTACTTGATAGATGACATTGTCCATCTTTTCAAGAGCTTCAACAACGGTATCTCGTCGTCCTTTATATTCAGCAAGCATTTTAACAAAATACTCATCACCAATCTCTTCAGACGCAACAGCCATCATCTGGTCAAGAGTGGGAGGACAGAGACGAGCTTGACCATACGCAAGCGCTGCTTTCATCACATCTTTATTACGAGAAACGAGTGCGCCAATTCGTGCGCCACACGCTGAAAACCGCTTTGAAATGCTATCCATCATCACAACATTCTCTTCATATCCTTCAAAATCAAGAAGACTGCTATGTTTCTCACCGCTAAAGATAAACTCTCTGTACACCTCATCACTAAAGAGATAGAGGTTATGTTTCTTTGCAATCTTTGCGAGCTTTAGTAACGCTTCGGCATTGTAGACCTTTCCCGTTGGATTATTGGGATTACAAATCATAATTGCCTTTGTTTTTGAAGTAATCGATGCTTCAATCTCTTCTGCTGTTGGAAGCTCCCAATCATCTTCAATTGTCGTTGTAAGTGGCTTCAATATAACACCAGTTGCTGCAGCAAAACCGTTGTAGTTGGTATAAAATGGTTCTGGAAGAATTACTTCGTCGCCTTTATCAAGACAGACAGTAAATGCCATAATAATAGCCTCGCTGCCACCTGTTGTCACAATAATATCACTCGTAGAGAGCTCAATATTGTGTTTTTGATAGTAGCGAACCAGAACATCTTGATACTCTTTTAGCCCTTGCGAAGGGCCATAAGCTATAATTTTCGTATCAAGCTCTTTAAGTTTTTTTAACATTGGCGCTGGTGTTTCAATATCAGGTTGACCAATATTCAAATAGTGAACATTCAACCCCTTAGCAACAGCAGCGTCAGCATACGGTTTAAGCTTTCTAATTGGAGATGAAGGAAGTGATAAACCTCTTTTTGAAACTGATATCATGATAAACCTCACAATAAATGGATAACAAACAACACACTTGTTCACAACGAACAGATTATGTATAGATATAAATACTATTTTTGCAAGAATTATTATAAAACATTGACGAAAAATATCTCAAGCGTTTAATAAGAGAGTAATATCTGAAGGAGGTTTTCTTAGATGCCTGACAGTGGCGAACAACGATTTATTAATCATATCTCTCGGCTTAATCCCAAGAATCTTATTGGAGATGATTGCGCAATCTGGAACAACAAATCGCTGCTTGTAACTACTGATCAAATGGTCGAAAGTGTTCATTTTGACTTTGAATTTATGACTCCTCATGATATAGGCTGGCGGCTGATGGCTGCAAATGCCAGCGATATTATTGCAATGGGTGGACGACCATCTCACTATCTTTGCAACATCGCAATCCCTCACGACAGAAAAGAACAAGGATTTGGTATTATTGAGGGAATGTCAGATTTCGCACGGCAGCATAAGATTACACTTCTCGGTGGCGACACCACAACAGCGACAGCAGTTTTTCTTGCTGTAACAATGTTTGGTAATATCGAAAAGAGTCTCTGGAAAAGAGATGGAGCGCAGAGTGGCGACTCTCTTTTGATAGCTGACTATCCTGGACTCTCGCTTGCTGGGCTTCACCATCTAAAAAAAGGGGACAGAGACGATTTTCCTGACGCAGTACAACGCTTTTTACGCCCAAACCCCTACTCTGTTCTTCCTGAAATGTGTGAAGGAGTTACTGCAGCAATTGATATAAGCGACTCCCTTCTCTCAGAGACAAAGATTTTAGCGCAGCAAAGTGGCGTAACCATAACAATTGATATTGATGCAATTCCACGCCATCGAGATGTTATTAAAACAGCAAATAACGAGAATATTTCTCTTGAACAACTTCTGCTTGGGAGTGGTGAAGAGTTTTTTCTGCTTGCGACGGCAAAAAAACCACTTAAGGGATGGCATACCATTGGAAAAGTTTTACCAAAAGAGGAGAATAACTGTGTATATCTTACAAAAAATGGCGCTCCTTTTTCTCTTGATAACATTACCCCTTTCAGCCACTTCTAAAGCAGTTGAAAAAAGGGCTAAAATGTGTGGCTATCCACTGATAGCATCCATTACATTTATGCATGGGTCAAAAAAAATCGCCCACTTTCGTGCAGGGGTTGCGGACAGAATAATGCTCCATCAAAAAGGGCTTATGCACTGTACAGATGTTCGACATGATGAAGCACTCTTTTTTGTCTGGAGTTATCCTGATTACCGAAGTTTTTGGATGGAAAACACCCCATTAGAACTTGCTGTTATTTTTATTGATGTTCACAAAAAAGTGATTGCTGTGCGGCAGGGAAAACCACTGAGCAGAAGGCAACTTCCCTCAAATGGAAAGGCTCAATTTGTTGTTGAAACTCTATGGAAATCAGGGAAAGATATAAAGGTCGGAGATACCGTTATTATTCAATAACTTTTAATCTAAATTTCTTTGTCGAACTGCTTCATAAAGTGATAGAGAAGTCTCACGCCGTAGCCTGTTCCACCCTTAGGAAGAGTATCGCTTTTAGACTCACTCCACGATGTTCCCGCTATATCAATGTGAACCCATGGAAGATTTTCAACAAATTCACCAACAAAACAGCCAGCAGTAATTGAACCGGCATACTTTCCGCCGATATTTTTAACATCTGCGATATCACTCTTAATCATCTCTTGATATTCAGGATAGTATGGCAGTTTCCATACCTGTTCGCCTGCCTGCTCGCCCGCTTTTGCAAGCTTGTTAAAAAGGGCACCTTGATTTGTAACAACGCCAGCAGTTGATGTGCCAAGTGCAACAAGAACAGCGCCAGTAAGGGTTGCAACATCAACAATGTGTGTTGCCTTCTCTTTTCTAATCGCATAGGTAACAGCATCAACAAGCGTTAATCGTCCTTCAGCGTCGGTATTCAACACTTCAATTGTCTTGCCGTTCATCGAGCCAATAATATCGCCAGGTCGGTAGGCATTTCCACCAATACTATTTTCAGCAGCGGCAACAACAGCAACAACATTAATAGGCAGTTTTTGTAATGCAATAGCGCGCATCGCACCGATAACAGCGGCTGATCCGCCCATATCAGTCTTCATGTCAACCATTCCAGCTGTCGGTTTAAGGCTGAGTCCACCAGTGTCATAAGTTAAACCCTTACCAACAAGAGCAACTTTATCACTGCTTTTTGGATTGCCATTATAGGTCATAACAATCAATCGTGGGCGTTTTTCAGCGGCTCTTGCAACAGAAAGATAGGCATCCATTTTCAAAGCTGCAATCTTCTTCTCTTCAAAAACCTTAACCTCAAACCCGGCCTCTTTACCAAGCTCAACAGCACGATTTGCCAATGTTTCTGGATAGATAACATTTGCTGGCTCATTTACTAAATCTCGTGCAATAATGGTTGATTCCGCCAAAACAAGCGCCTCTTGATGAAAAGGACGAATATCATGTGGAATATGTTCAAAATGAAAAGTAATCTCTTTCATCTTAACTTTAGATTTCTCACTCTTATAGCGATTAAAAGAATAGTCAGAAAGTGCAGATGACTCAACGGCAACTTGAATAATTTCACTTGTCGTCAACTTTTTCACCTGTGGAATAAAGACCTGAGAAGTTTTCAATTTTGGATACGCTAAAATCATTGTTGTTGCCTTTCCAACAAGCTCTCTCAAGACAGGTTTAAGCACTCTTCGCTCTTTACCCATACCCATTACAATAATGTGTCTCATCGCAGGATTAGATACTCGAATATGATATGTCTGTCCTTTGCTCAAATCCGGCTTATCCTCATTTAAAAGCGTTGTAACCTCTGAAATAATTTCAGCAGGTGCTTTAGGATAAAGTGATTGCAAATTCTCTGTTTCCATCTCTTCATGTAGCATGAAAACTACAACATCTGTTAATTTTGTTCTTGAGGAAATTTGAATATCCATTGTATACCTCCAATGGTAAATATAATAAAATTACACTCCGTAATGCTCAATTATTCTACAACCATAAAATTAAAATACAAGAAAAGAGTGTTTTATTTTTATATTTGTAGCAAAAAAAGTATTATTCTAGAAAATCGCTAGATTCTTATCAAAGAAAACAAGAGAAAAAGAGACGTTAAACTGGTTCGAATAAATTTCTCCTCAGAAAAACAGCTAAAAACAACTGTTAAATTCAGTGAAATACTTGACTTGCCATCTACATTTAACTAAAACAGTCAAGGCTTTTGCGTAGCTTACAGGAGGTCTCTGTGTCGCAAGGAAAGAGAGTTGTTTTTGTATTCATTGCTATATTTATTGGTGTCGTTGCACTTTTTATTGCTCAAACGCTTGATGATAAAACGATAACACCGCTCCCATCCTCTCCTGAAGGTGAGAAAAATCTTCCTCTGAAAAAAGCTGTTTCACCTCCTCAAAAAGAGAAGCCTATTGAGCAAGCCTCAGGCAAAGAGAATGAGATTGAGAGCATCCCAGCTCCTGATGAAATAGAGCAACCACAAGAAAAAGAGAAAAAACAAGAAAAGCTTCAACAAAAAGAGAGCCTACCCATCACATCAAAAGAGAAAGCACCAAAAGATGGATGGTTTTATGGAAAGATTTTGCCCCATAAAGGATTTGGAGAGGCATTGATGGCAATTCCAGGCATGCAACTTCTTGCAGCAATGGAGATAACCAACGCCATCCGCTTTAAAGTTGATTTGAGGATTTTGAAAGCGGGTGAAGATTTTAAAATAAGATTTTCAAAAGATGGCCTGAAAATTGATGAATTCATCTATTCTCCTGACATTGTAACACATTACGGACTGAAACGGGATAAAAAGAGTGGCAAACTACTCTTTTTGGAGACACTGCTTCCCACAGAAAAGAGATACCGCATTATTAAGGGCGAGATAACAACATCACTCAATCAGGCACTAATTGAACGAGAGGATGTAACCGGCACAATAAGAGCTGTCACCAACAATGTCCTTGAATGTGTCGTGAATTTCAGAAGAAACGCACGAAAAGGTGATACATACCAAATTCTCCTGCAAGACCGTTACTATAAAGGCAAAAAGATTCCTGGTGCTGCAATGCTCTATACTGCATACGAAGGAAGACGCACAGGACTTCACGAAGCCTTTAAATATATTGATGGAGATGATCCTAAATCGGCATTTTCAGCTTTTTACACTCTTGATGGCAAGGCTCTCATTCCCAATGCACTCCGACTCCCTGTTGACAGAGTACACATCACGAGCCCATTTGGGTGGCGTATTCACCCCGTTACGGGACGAAAGGCCTTTCACGCAGGCGTTGACTATGGTGGTCCGACAGGCACGCCTATCTATGCAGCAGCAAAAGGAACGGTCATAGATGTTTCGCAAGATAGATATAGTGGAAAGAAAGTTATTTTATCACATGCTGATAGAACAAAAACCTACTACCTTCATCTTTCACGCCAGCTCGTAAAAGTTGGAGACTCTATAAAACCAAGACAGCAAATTGCAAAGATGGGAAGGACAGGACGAGTTACTGGACCGCACCTTCACTTTGGCATCAAAAGTGGAGCTGGGAAGTGGCTTAATCCGTTGAAAAAACATATGATTGCAACACCAAAACTCAAAGGAAAGCGAATGAAACTGTTCTCAAAACAGGCAAAACACATTCGGTGGAGATTGAAACATACTAAAGAGATTCAACTCATTAACAATCTTTTTAATGAGGGCCCTCAACCTGAAGGATTTTATAAGAATCTCCCGGAAGACTTCTAATCTGATTGCTATCTATTTATAAAAATGAGAAATACTAGATTATTAACAAAGAACAACCATCAGATTTTGTTGATGTCTCTTGCTCGCTATTATCACTGTCACTGGTTTCTGAATCACTTGTCTCATCATCACTTATTTCTGAGTCTGTTATCTCTGAATCATCTTGCTCTTCGACAGTACACTCAGCTTCACTGTTCCACTCCTCTTTCAGATTCATAGAGTAGATAACACCATCGCCAGCTTTGTTAACAAACTGCATATAATAGCGCTTACCTGGTGTTAATCCTGTTACATTCCATCCACCTTCATCTTGAATGATTGAATCAACTTTGACAGTGATAGGAAAATCATCAACCATAAAATCAAGATGCTGCCCTTCTCTCACATAGAGTTCTAGTTTTGGACCCTGTGTGGTATATGTCTGTGTTGCCTGTGTTTGAGCAGTAATCTTTAAAGTATCGGTACACTCTGGAACATCATAATAGAATTGAACATAGGCAGGAGAAATCTCTTCTACTCTATCACCTGTATCAACTTTAAATGATGCTTTAGGTGCGCCCATCGGTGCGATTATGCCACCAATCATTATGTAATCAAACTTACCGATAATATCTCTTGCTCGTACCTTTTCAAAAAAGTTTCTCTTTTCAAAAATCGCCCGAATTTCATCTTTAAATGGAGAGAATTTTGTATCTGAATCAACTTGATCCATAAAGAGTCGTGCATATCTTTCAAAGTAGAGATTGGCAGTCGGAATTGAGTAGAGTGTTCTCAAAAAGAGTCGTGAAAAGTCATCTTTTGTAAGACCTTTATCAAGAGCAAGGTGGTATACCTCCCAATGTGTTGCCAGCATCGAAAGTCCGTCGTGGTGACTCTCTCCGGTAAAATTTTCATTTGCTTTTTTATCATTTACTGCGTTTCTCATGCAGTAAAACCCTTCAGAATTCTTTTTAAGCTGTGCTTGAGCAGCCATTCCAACTGAAGCGTACTCACCAAGACACTCATCCTCTGTCATCAAAAAAGAGAAGGTATCAGCAAAACCTTCGTTGATTGACATCGACTCCATCGTGAACCCATATCTATCAGGAAAAGCCAAGGCAGAGAGTGGACCAGCTGTCTCTACAACTGCGTGGCCAAATTCGTGATAGACAACATCTCCATCATATCCAAAATCTGTCTTTGTACCCTGTCCAAAAACCAAAAGAGAGCCTTGATAGGGGAAATTCTTGAAAAAGAGGTCATTAAACTGCGGAGATTCAGGTGAAAAGAAGGCGTTATCCATTGGAGCAAGACCACCGCTTCGTGCAGGAAACTGAAAATTACCAACAACAATCAGTGGCTTTTTTGCATCTTTATCCATCTGGTGTGCGGCAAGATAATCAAACTCTTCAGTCCCAAGTGAAAGGAGATATTTATAAATCTTTGAAGCGTGATAATACATTGATACTTCTGCATAAACATCATCAATATCAAAGGATTGTTGAACACCTTTATCCCAATCTTCATAGATAAAGCTACCATTTATATCCTTATTAGCAACTTGACGAGGAGTACAAATTGGAATATCACCACTTCCATCGGGTGCTGCAACTTTCTCTCCCTCATCAAGACAGTTTGTTGCAACGATGCGTCTGAGGCCATCACTCCCTTCAGCTGAGGTCAAAAAGCCATCTTTATCATCGGCAACCCAGGGAAGCTCAACTTCAATTGGCTCAGGATTACGAAGCGGATTTGTTTCAAACACCTTTGCCATATTTGTTGGCTCGGCATTACGGACGCTGTTACCACCGCCAAAATATTCGCCAGTGTGGGCATCAACAAGGTAGAAACGACCATCAGCAAGTGATGTAGGAGTAAAACTCACTTTATAGACAACACGGTAACTGCCTAACCACTTCATAATTATTGTCTTTGAATAGATTTTTGGAGTACTTTTCAGCTCTTTTCCAAAACGGGCAAACTGTGCATCTTTTACAGCACCGTTAAGAGGGAGAAGATTTTTCACATCTAACTCTATATTTTCCACTGCAGACGCAACCTTTATCACCTTTCCATTTGAAAGAGTAACAACCGTATAACGACCAGAAACAGGAATGTCTTTGTAGCTATAGTCAAATTTCAGAATAGAGTTTTCGATTGGTCCGTAACCAGCCTTAAAATGAGGAATCAACTCCTCATTTAAATTCAGACGACCATTCAACTTCGTTATCAGAAGATTTCTGACAGCAAGTGGTGTCCGTTCAACAGGAATAGAGAGCTTTTCAATCGAGAAAACACCATCTCTGTCACGCACAATACTTTTTGCTGAAAGCGACTCAGCAACAAGAGATATCTGCAACAATAAAACAAGCAAAATAACGGTAAAAACTCTCATAACAACTCCTTGTAAGATAATAATGAACTTCAAACCACTAAAGATTAGAGCAAAAATCATACCAGAATAAAAAACACTCAATATATCAATGCTTCTTACAGATAATCCACAGAAAAGTCTCTCCACCAATCGTGCGATAATCGGCAGCTTCAACCATAAATCCAATCGACTCTAAATCAAGATAGAGCTCATCCGGTTTCTTATGACCATAGTAGAGATTTTGACCCATAAATTCTTTTTCACCATCAAATCGCTCGCTCCCCGTATACTCTTTTGTTGCATAGGTGAACAGCACCATTCCGCCAGGAGTGAGCCAACGATAAAAATGTTCAAAAAGTGCAAAATGATCACTCGTTGGAAGGTGAAAAAGGCTATAAATTGCGCTGATTGCATCAAAAGAGCGTGGCTCAAAAACCAGCTTTCGCATATCGGCGTGAATTGTTGTCATTTCTGGCACATATTTTGTTGCCAACTCAACCATCTTCTCTGAAAAATCGACACCAGTGACACTCCACCTTTTATCAACAAACAATTTTGAGAACGATTCCCCTGCACCACAACCAAGATCAAGTAGACTTCCGTTTTTATGGTTTAATGTCCCATAAAAAGAGTCAAAAATCTCGGTCATATCAAAAAGACTTCTGTTTTTATCGTATGTTTCAGCAAACTTATTGTAAATTTGTTCAAGACTCTTCGTCATGCTACTTTCACTCCTGACAGTGTTAATTTTTACGATTTTATCTAGAAATGCATTCCAACTTCTAAAGCTCCACCAAAAACCATCCCATAATCGGACTCATCTGTTCTGAAAAGAGAGATGTGATAGAGATGTATTCCCACTCTGGTGGCATATTTTTTTGGCCAACGAAAATCGAAGGCAGCGTAGTATGAAATCATTGGTCCTAGTGCAAAAAACTTCTCAGGATTCACATCATCAGGGCCAACGGTATAGTCTGGGCCATAGTGATAACTTATCCCAATTCCTGGTCCCGTTACAAAATCTACACTGTGCGAAACAGGAAAGCTCCACTCAAGCGCAACATCAGATTCATACTGCAACATCCCAAAGGCGGCACCAAAAAGAATGGGTCTAAAAACAGGAACAGAAATGGAAAGACCAAAATGAGGAGAGAGCTTAAACCGCATAAAGAGCAAAATATCTGCTACAGGACCGCCCTTTGCTCCCGCTGGAGAGGCAACGCACATTCGCATGTCATCATAACGCCCACCAGCCATCAGCTTGAACCCAAAAACAGGCGTTCTATCCACCGCGTTTAAATTAGAGCCACTCAATGGTAAAGCTCCGAATAGAATAGAAAAAAGAACAACCAACAACAAGTACCGTTTTACCATCATTTCCTCATCTGTTTAGAAAGATTTTGCAATTTATTCTGCATCTTGAAAGACAACGTTGAACTCAACTCTTCTGTTCATATTGTTATCTTTTCGTGTGTTCCCAGGTGCAATTGGAAAATCTGGACCGTACCCTTTTGCGGTGAGTCTACTAGCATCAATGCCTTTTTTAACGATATAATTCATCACCGAATCAGCTCGCTTTTGGGAAAGTGCAACATTGTTATCATAATTACCAATTTTGTCGGTATGTCCTTCAATAACCATGTGAATATCTGGGTTTGATTCAAGAATCATTACCACCTCATCAAGAGTGCTTAACGACTTCTTCCTAATCGTTGCTCTACCGAGTGCAAAGAAAATCTTTGATTTTACCACAATTTTGTTTTTTACAACTTCGATATGCTTCAGTTTTGCCACAGGTTTGATGTCTGGACAGCCATCTTCGTCTTCAAACTGATTGACACTCTCTGGCTTCTTTGGGCACATATCTTTTTCATTAAGAATAGTGTCACCATCAATATCATCGTCGCACAAATCACCTTTTTTGTCATTGTCTCTGTCTTTTTGCTCTTTGTTGACGATATCTGGGCAATTATCATCCTTATTAAGAATTGTATCGCCATCTTTATCCTCATCGCACACATCACCTTTCTTATCGCCATCTATATCTTTCTGCTCTTTGTTTGCTATTTTCGGGCAGTTATCTTTTGCATCAGGAATGCCATCTTTATCTGCATCAGGTGGCGCAACGGGAGCTGGCTTTGGCTCTGGCTTTGGTTCGGGTTTTGGCTCTGGCTTCTTCTTTTCGTGGCCAATATGATAGGTAAATTGTCCAAAAACATGAAAAATAGGATTTCCATACCCCTCAGTCAAACCAAAACCTGTTCCCGCACTAAGTTCAATCTTTCTCTCTTTCAAATACCCTTTAGCACCGATGTTGAGCAAAACTGGCGATTGAGTCAAATCTTTAAAATAGTTCTTTGCAGAAGATTTTATTAACACATCTGTCATCAGATCAAGATTTTTAATAACAGAAAACGAGAGTGCGAGTTTCATTCCAATTTCATCATCAACTGTCAAGTTGCCGACTGTCTGCTCTTTCACAATTCTGTAATAGAAGTTAAAAGCAGCGTGAAACCACTTTATTCTTGTTGAAAGTGCCAAAGTTGGAGAAAATGTTACACTCGAAGAGCCCATAAATGGATCGACCGCCTGCCCTGTTGGGAATGTGGTTTCAAGAATAATTGCAGCATCAAAAACATGACTTTTGGGTCCCCAAATATGAAAGCGAGGAAGAATTGTCAAATCACCGACACCGCCATGAGTCATATCTTCATTCAGATAACCATCGCCGCCTTGATAGAGGATAACAGGCAAGGTAATACCAAAATCAAACCACCTACCAAATCCAACAGAACCATATAAATCCAAATCCACTCGACTGCCTACAAGTGTCCTGTCTGAAGTTGTTGAAGAGGTACTTTCAAGCACCAGCGGTTTGTGGCTGTAACCCACAAGAAATCCAAAATAGATATCCCAGAGTGGAGCAGGAAGAGCATCGTGTGTTGACAAAATGTTTCCATGCAGTGGGCTTTGATTGTAGGCTTTTACATTTATTGATGCTTCAGCGTTGAGAAGAGATGTCGTCGTCAGCATCAAAAACAGTGCTATGACGATTATACCTTTTTTTTTAGGTATAAACCACGATAAGAAAAGTGAAAGAAAAAGAGCTAACAGAGCCAACAGAAGAGAGCTTTCAGATGTTTCATCATCAGAAATTGTCAAAGAACAACCACCACCCTTAACTTTATAGCCTGCATACGGATCATCAGATGTTTCTGAATCATCAGAATCATCAACGGCATCAATGTCTGCTACTTCATCCATATCTGCGACTGCATCAATGTCTGCGACTGCGTCCATATCAGCAACTTCATCAATGTCTGCGACTGCGTCAATGTCTGCGACTGCGTCAATATCTGCTACTGCATCCATATCTGTAACTTCATCCATGTCTGCGACTGCGTCCATATCTGCAACTTCATCAATATCTGCGACTGCATCAATGTCTGCGACTGTGTCCATATCTGCGACTGCGTCCACATCTGAAATAACATCTTCATCTGGTGTTGCTACATTATCAGGATCTAAATAATCAGGAATGCCATCGCCATCTTCATCATCATCAGCAAAATCACCATTTCCATTTTCATCTTCATTTATTGTATCAAGCCCGTCATTATCATCATCATCATCTTGGAAATCAAAAATGGTATCACTGTCTGTGTCTTGCAACGAGGCGGGAGTTCCACCATTATCCGTATCAAACGCATCGTCTAATCCATCATTATCGGTGTCATTTCCTGTTGGCGTAATATCTGGAACGCCATCACTATTCGTGTCAAAACCTTCGATTGAATCAGGAACACCATCACCATCAGAATCAAGATCTAAGCTATCAGGAATGGTATCACCATCAGTATCAACGGTGCCATTACCTTCATCGGCATCAAGAATTCCATCACCATCGTCATCACTATCGATAACATCAGGCACATCGTCAGAATCGGTGTCAACAGCACAGGCATATTCATCTGGATAGAGCACAAACCCTAGATTACAGTCACAGTGATAACTTCCAATATCATTAATACAGATTTGTTCACAGTTAGTCGTACCAGTAGTACATTCATCAACATCATCACAGGTAAATCCATCCGCATTTAGTGCGTATCCTGCATTACAGTCACAGGTAAAGCCACCTGGCGTGTTGTTACAGTTTTGAGTACAGTTGTCGGTACTGTCTGCACATTCATCAACATCATCACAGGTAAAACCATCGCCATTCAGCGTATATCCTGCATTACATGAACAGGTGTAACTACCAGCGGTATTTGTACAATCTTGTGCGCAACCATCGGTATCATCGGTACATTCATCTACATCATCACAGCCATGTCCGTCACCGTTCAGCGTATAACCTGATGCACATGAACAGGTGTAACTACCAGCGGTATTTGTACAATCTTGTGCACAACCATCTGTGTCATCGGTACATTCATCAACATCATCACAAGTATGTCCGTCTGCGTTCAGCGTATAGCCTGCATTACAAGAGCAGGTAAATCCACCAACTGTGTTACTACAATTTTGATCACAGTTGTTTGTGCTGTCTGCGCATTCGTCTACATCACTACAAACACTTGGGTTTGCAGCATCACAACTGTATCCTGACTCAACATAGCAGGTTGCATCACAACCATCACCGTCACTGTTCGCCCCGTCATCACACTCTTCAGAACCTTGATTTCCACCGTCACCACAAACATTAGCATCACGATAGTTAGGCGTACCATCACCATCAATATCGCCAACACCTTCAACGGAGTCATCAACGCCATCATTGTCTGAGTCTGGATCATTTGCATCGATAATCCAATCACCATCTGTATCGACTGGGTCTCCACCGTTAGTTTCAACAAAGTCATCAATCCCATCACCATCGGTATCAGGATTGTTCGGATTTGTATGCAGATATACCTCTTCTGCATTTGTCAAACCATCGCCATCGGCATCACCGTCAGGTCCATCAGTATCGTCTGGATCAAGATAGTTTGGAACACCGTCATTGTCATCATCAAAACGACCTTCAAAAAAGTCATCTAGCATGTCACCATCACTATTTTCATCTAACCAATTTGGAATGGCATCACCATCAATATCATCACCAAAAACAGAGCTATCACTCACCTCAACGGCAGTATCTATCCCATCATCGTCATCATCGGTATCAAGTGGATCTTGGATTCCATCACCATCACTATCAACCACATTTCCACCGTTACTTTCAATGTAATCATTCAGACCGTCACCATCACTATCTGCAAGCAATGGATCAGTTCCCAGCGCTATCTCTTCAACATCTGTGAGACCATCATTATCATCATCATCATCACAAACATTACCAAAACCGTCGTCATCTGTGTCAATTTGAGGCGTATTTACATCACTTATGCAGTTATCGCACACATCGCCAACACCATCCAAGTCCCCATCAGCTTGATCAACATTTGCAATTGTAGGACAGTTATCTATGGCTGCAGGAATACCATCACCATCATTATCATCATCTTGCACTCTAAAACTTTCTGAAAAGACAAAAACTCCTGCAACTTCAGGATAGTCTGAATGTGATCTTTCACTGTCAAAACAGGTATCTTCATCAACTCTAAGAGTAACGCTAGTTGGTGAAAGTCCGTTAAATCTAAACCATCCACCATCGCTTGCATTTCTTGACTGCAATTTTGCAACAAAACGAGGAGTAACAGCATATGTTTGAGTGAGGGGCACTTGAACACCTCCCTCATTCCAGCCCGTAATAATAGGGTCCGTTTTAATCGATTCATGGGTAATCGTTACAGCATCATCATCAACAAAAGAGCCATTAACATCAGCTTCAATGGCAACCCAGCCAACCGTTTCTGTCAAAGCTAACGGTCCAGAACTACATTCACCATTATCTAACGCAACATCAAAACTTGTTGCTGTTACATTTTTAACAATGGCATTTAACCATGGACTAGATGACTCATCTGGCACATTTCCAGTCTCATTATTTATTGTTTGAATCATAGTCAAAATAATTGGATTGGTAAAACCAGATGGAAGAGTAACCGAGGTGAAAGTTCCTCCTGTACGGCTGACCACCGCTTTAGTATCAACGGTTCCTGCAGCAACTAAAGTTCCGTCAGGAAGTGTCCACAGCCCCTTCTCTACTGCAAAATAGGCAACATCCATTGCAGCATGAGGTCCATCCCATCCTGGAGGCTCAACAATGGTTGTTTCAAAGGTCGTTGATGTCACATTTCTCACTCTAAAATCAGCTGGATGATTTCCCGAGGTGTTGGGAATAGTTACAATAATTGGGATATCATAACTGTATTTAAGTGCAACAACCTCCCACACAGGATCATCATAGGTGTTTCTTTGGTGAAAAGTCTCACCTTCCATCTGAAAAACACCGCTGGCTGCCATCATAGTATGCGGCATAAATACCATCACACACAAAAGGAGAAAACCCATTAAAAATTTTGATTTCATAGTGACCCTCTTACAAATTATGATCATCTTTTTCAAGGCATTATAGCTAAAGAGAAAAGAGGAGTCAACTATCTTATTTTTTATTGAGACAGTAGTTTAGCAACGATATCGTGGAAAACTCTTAGATATCCTCATCGGGAAGTGTATCTTCATCACCTACAACTTCGCCTAGCTCGCCACCATCATTGATTGTCCAGCTGAAATCATCAATCAATTTTTGTCGTGCAGTTGCTGCAGCTCCTGCAGTATATTGCGAAGCTTCTACATCCAACACTATCCCAGATTGAACAGTTTGAGCTGCCCAACCAATAAGAAGTGCATCATAGTTTGCAGTTGAAAGCTCGATTTCAGCAAACATTTTTGTCATATCGGTTACCTTTTCCACACTCCACGATGAAAGATTCTGATCAAATACAAGCGTATGCTCAAACATCTTCGCCATCGTTGTTACATTTCCCACATTCCACATTGAAAGATCTTGATTGAACAAAGTTGACCAATAAAAAAGACCACTCATATCAGTCACTTGAGAAACATCCCACGATGCAATATTTTGATTGAAATCGCGAGTTCCCCAAAAGAAATCCTTCATTGTTGTAACCTTTGAAACATCCCAAGTATCTATATTCTGATTAAACACTTTCGCCCACATAAACATCTTTTCTACATTCGTAAGAGATGAAGTTTTCCATGATGAAATATCTTGGTTAAAAAGTTCGGCATGTTCAAACATCGCCTTCATTGTTGTAACATGAGAGACATCCCACGGTGAAATATCCTGATTAAACTGTAGAGCAAGTGAAAACATTCGCTCCATAGTAGTAACCTGCGAAACATCCCACATTGAAATATCTTGGTTAAAGACTACAGCTGAGGAAAACATCGCCTCCATAGTTTCAATCTTTGACATATCCCACTTATTTACTCCGGGAATATCAGCAAGCAGGGAACATCCTTCAAACATTTTTTTAGCACTCTTTGTACGACTCAAGTCTGGTTTATCTGTTGCCGTAATCAGAAGATTTTTTGCACCAAAGAACTGTCCCTCAGTGTCGCCAAATTCAAAGCAACCCCACCCTTTCACCTCAAGAAGTTTATCTGCATCTTTACGGATTTCACGCCTTAAGTCCTCGTCATATTCATAAAATGCCCACCCAGTTAAAATCCCTGTTATCGTAACGGTATAACTCCCAACCTCTGAATATGTATGTCTTTTCAAAGCTGAATCCCATGAACGAATAACCTGCTGGTGTCCATCACCCCAATCAACAAGAAAATTATAATATCCATTTTCTACAAGTGGTAACTCAATTTGATCTTCATGCGATTGATATGAGTTATGTTCATCTAAATTGTCCGTTTTCCAAACAGTGATAAATGGCTCAGAAGCAGGTGGGGGTGTCAAATTTTGGTCCCAATCAACCGTCTCATCTGGTGTTGCGTCATCATCAACAGATTCACCATCATCTGCAGCAGCATCATTATCGCTAACGGCATCATCACTATCGCCTAACAAATCACTATCGGAACGAAGATCAAAGTCTGTGGCAGAATCATTACTTTTGTCACCACAACTAATCATGATTACCAACAAAAACATCACTAAAATTGTCTGTCCAATTTTCATGAAAACCCCTCACAAATTTAAAAAACAAAAACAGGCTCTTTAAAAAAATACTTATTTATCAAACAATGTCAATTCTTAATACAATTTTTCACTCTCTGTTCCTGGATAGTAATGACGCAATATCGTTCTATAATCCTTACCTTTTTTACCCATTCCAATAGCACCCATTTGACACATTCCAACGCCATGACCCCAGCCCCCACCGGTAAAAATCCACTTGCCAGGCTTTCTGTCAATGACAAACATTGAGCTATAGAGTGAGTTAAGTTTACGCCGGAGGTGTAGTTCGCCCCAAATCTCCATACTTTTTCTTGTTCCAACAACTTTAATATGATAAATTCGTCCTGAAACACCCCTTTTCAATGGAACAAACTTTTTAATATGACCCAGTCCATTTTTTGCAAAAAAGGCATCAAATTGTGCATCTGTATACTCTTTCTTCCAGCGAAAACGCCTATTTATAGATATATTATCCTCTCCATCTCCGTGCGTAAGAAACGCTCGCAAGTCACGCTCTTTTCTCAAATCATAAGGATAACTCTTATCACCATCCCAGACACCTGTCAAATACTCTTTTTTTGCCGTAAACCAGACAAAACGAATGTCTTCGGTATGTCCACCCGCAGATGATGAGTAGGGAGCGCGAGCAATATAGAGCTTCTTATGGAGCAAAACCTCGCCTCTTGTAGCATCAACCGCATCTCGAAATTTTTGTTGAATTATTGGCTGACTCCACAATATCTTTTGACAGTGAATTGAACTGCAAATATGAAAAGGTTCAGTAACATGGCGTTTACCTAGCTGCATAAAAATATCTGTTCTTGCAGCCACAGCCTGCGCTTTCAATGATTCAAGTGGAGCACTCAAAAAGAGCTCACCTGGAAGAATACGATAGAGTAAACTTTCAATATCTGATTCAGTTACAATATCTAACTGCCCTTTCTTTGAAGAGGTCAAAATAATTCGCTCATGTGGGATTACCGTTTTAGAGCCAAAGACAATGTTTTTTGTCTGCGGTGAGAGATAGACAAGATTGTGGCACTCCATCACTCTCTTTTTCTTTTTTGAGCTCCTCTCAGTTAAAGTGATAAGAGACTCCTGTGGCCTCTCTAAAAGTGGAATAATTGCGATGCTTTTATTGGGAAACTTCCGGCGTAGCTGCTGCATTTTCCTGTAGGCCTCTTTTTTTGAGGTGCCTCCAGAAAGAGCAATATGATACTCACGATTATTAATGCGATGGCTGCCAATAGAGAATATACCGCCTCTTGTCAGCAAAAAAAGCTTCTCTCTTGCCAAACTCTCCCACTTTTTTATTAAAGATTGATAGTCTGACAACTCATCTTTGGTAATCTCCATCAGTGAAACATCATAGCGAACACGCGCCCTCGCCACCTCTTTCACCGTAATATCGACCCCTTTAAACACCCGCTGCATCCCATCACACTGCGCTTGAACAGGTGCGTTAATTTTAAATGTACCACTCTTCTTTTTTTCAACTAAAACATGAATAACAGGCACGCTATCCCGAAATCGGAAAGAGGCAGAGTGCATAAATTGAAAATCGTCAGACGGTAAAGCACTCAATGTTGTCAACCAAAATAGTGTACTAAAAACCAACCACTTCGGGAGATTCTTTAATATTGAGCGGTGCTTGAAGTTCCAAATCATAGTATTGCCCTTCATATAAATAACTGTAAAGTTCCATATATCTTGCCACTTTTTTCACATAATTCCGTGTCTCTCGAAAGGGGATAGACTCTATAAAAACCCAGAGTGGAACACCTCTATATCGTGCGAGCCACTTTGTAACATTGTGGGGTCCACCATTATAGGCAGCCGCAGCAAGAAATGGGTTATTATCAAATCTTTTCAATAACTTACCAAGATACCAAGCGGACGCTTGAATACTTTGCCGAGGATTAAATGGATCATCAAGAGAGAGTCCACCGAGAGCTATAATCTTTTCAAAAGTTGTCGGCATAATCTGCATAAGTCCAACCGCACCAACTGGTGATCTCAAAAAAGGTCGATAAAATGTCTCTGTTCTCATAATAGAAAAAAGAAGTGCCGGCGGAACACCAAATAATTTTGCTGCCTCGAGCGCTGTCTGCTTATAGGGTGTTGGATAGAGATGCATCCACAACTCTTCGTCATCATCAATATGAGGTCCATAAGAGAGATTTTTTTTACTGCGACTAAAATGGTGATCCACTAAATCTGCATCTCTTTCAGAAAGCTTAAGCAGAGATGCAGCCACTCTCGAAAAGAGAACGATTTTTGCCGATTCACCACTATGTAAAAACCGGTCAGCAGCTTCGCTCAACTCTTCTGGCGGTTTCTTTGCTGTATGCAACGCATCTCTCAATGCAGTAAAATAGAAATCAATACAAGAGTTTAGACCACTATTTGCACAGTGAATCATCATCTCTCCATATTCACCATTTCTTACAGAGCGTGGCAGTTTTCTGACATCTTTTTTTAATTGTATCAATAAATCGGCTCGACTCTTCTTAGATGAAGCGAGCCACTTTTCAAAGCGATTACTCTTGAAAACCCCCTTCATAAACGAGTGTGAAAAACTCGGCTGCTCAAGATGGTGCCATAAAAAATCATAATATGAGATAAACCCTGCAGATGTTTCACACTTTTCAAAATCATCACAGACGAGAGGTGATGCACCGCCGAGCGCATAAAATCCATTCTTTCTATTCAAAATTGTAGTAACATTACGCATATTATTCAGCAATCGCTGACCACCATACTGTCCACGAATTGAGAGATCCTCATCTATAAGAAAATTTGTCCAGAGTGTCGCTGTATACCACTCATTCCCCTTGATTAAATAGTGCATTCCTAATCGGTGCAACGAGAGAAGAAAATAGGGCGAACGCTCTTTTTGATAGATTAACTGCTCAAATAGCCCCCTCGATTTTTCATAAACCCCGGCCTCTTCAAATGCAAGAGCAGCAAAAAAGAGTGCCTGCTGTTTTCGTCGTGTATTCTTGACCTGCTTTGCCAACTCAAGGAGATGTTCACCCGCCTCTTGTGGCTTTGAACCTTTTGAAAGTGCACGATACATCTGCCAGCCATATTTATACTGTCTCCCATCATCTTCACACTGTTCACTACCCCGTTTTGCAAGTTCATACGCATCGGTAAAACGCTCCTCCTTCATCAGATAGGAGACAAGTGCCAACGGTGGCTCAGAAATATCAAACCAGGATTTTTTTAGAATATTTTTCAACATCTTATTGCGTTTCATCGCATAGAGCCACTCATTAAACAGTGGTGATTTTTCTGAAGGGAGATTGTACTTTGTATAAAGGGTTTCAAATCGCTCTCGCATGAGGGAGACCGCAGGAGAGTATGGGTAACGCCTATCATACTCTATATATTTTCCAAGCAACCTACTTTTAGGCGAGTGCCCCTTCTCTTTTGCAAGAATCAAACGGTAAGAAGCCATGCTCGCATCTTTAAGTTGCGGAATACACTCATCAAATAGCTTTTCAGCCTCATCATATTTCCGGCGATAGAGTGCCATATCAGCCTTCATACAGGATGCACTATCACGGTAAATTGCCAATGGATATGATGCAACAAGCTCATCATTCAGCAACTCCGCCTGCTTAAACCGCTTCCTGGCGAAATATGCTTGCATTGACAAGTACTTAATAAAAAATGAATTCACATATCTCTTAGGAAGCGACCACCCTTCTGTCTCCATCTTTTTGTATTGCCCTGTCTCATAGAGTGCGACAAATTTTTGCAGATGGCGTTTTGCTCGAGCTGCAGCCCCTTTTGGTTTAAATGATTCTTCAACTCGCAAAAATTCTTCATACTTTCCATCACTCAGCAAAGCTGAGAAGTCAACAGGAATTGCAAGAGGAGGCTTCTCTTTTGCAGCTGGTTGTTCTGTAACATCCTTCCCGCTCAATGGCAGTATCAGAAAAAATAGAGTTAAAAATAGTATCGTCAGTCTCATCTGTTCCTCACGCTAATGCCCACCATTATAGACTGTTTTTGCGTTCGATACAAGAATAAAAAAATATCGAATGGATTTCAGTGCTGTTTTTGCTCTAGTAACGCATCTGAAACGGTAAATGAAGTTTCACCAAGCAGAAGATCTTCGCTCTTTTTATCAAAGGTAATGATACGAACATTGACTCGCCACTCACCCTCCATCATTGGTAGTGGACCTCGATAGGGATAGAGGCTGAATTGATTTCGTCTGAAATTTGCGTGATGGTAGCTTGAAAAAGCGACATCACCTTGAGGATTAATCCAGTCAAGTATCACCCGTTTTCCTCTTAGACGATGTTTCCACTTACAGTTCACTGATATTTTCTCGTCAGCCGAAAATGTCGTGCGAATATCAGTCACCTTTTCATTCGTCATATGCATCGTTATCAGTGGCTTCTGAAATTCTCCCTCTCCCAACACCATAAAACTTCTCTTTTCAAAAAGCTTTTTATCTGCTGAAAAAAGAGAAACAATCCACTTTCCACGCTCTTTTTTGCGAGGAGAGCGCGCGATTAATTTCTCTTTTGACGAGAGTGAATCTACTATGACCTCATCTTTCTTACCACGAGGATTCGTCCACACAATGCGAAGAGGAAGCTGTTTAAGAGCCTTTTCCCTATCAATAACAAGAGAAAAGTCATCTGAAAGCATAAAGGAGTGTTGCGGCCGTGAGATATTCTTCTTTTCATTTTGGAAATAGAGAAAGAGACTCTCTTCAAAATATCCTTTTTGCTCTATCTTTGAAGCACAAACACTATCATCAACTATTTCAACTCTTATCGTGTCAAGGCAGACTTTTTGAGAGGGTTTATAAAATGCCCTAAATTCAACATTTTTCGTCTCTGTCTCAAGATTTATGTAGAGAGAGAATTTCTGAAAAACATCCGCTTTTTTAAAGTCTTTTTGAAAAATTTTCCGTTCTGCAAGATGTTGCCCAGATGCAAAAACATCAAGATTGAGAATTTCGTTATGTGCTCTGGCTCTACCCGTTGGTGTAATGCCAGCACTATAAGTAATTTTATAACATCCTCTTTTCATTGAAACATACGGACCAAACAACAAAAAACCATCTTTTCTGAGTGATGGTTGACCACAACGAAAAAGAGAGTCACTATGAGTCTTTCGGAGAATATTCACACTCGCAACTTTATAATCTGAACGCATCGTATCGGCATAGAGCTCCATCGTGTGAGTGTAATCACGAATGTAATGGCTATAAAACCCGCTGTTCATCTTCACAATCTCAACAAAACGGCTCAAAGAGAAAATCTCACCTCTTGTAATCAAAGTGAGTGCCGTATAGACTTTTGCAAGTCTGTCATCTCTCAAATGATTTTTACCCGTTTTGAGAGTCTTTTCGTATCCTTCAGGAAAAATACGCCCAAGATGACCTGGTCTAAACCCTCGATGTTCCCACTGCTGTTGAAAAGGAACACGAGCTAAAAAAGCATCAGAAAGTGCGTACCTATCAAGGATGTACTTCTTTGGACCTAAAGCAAAACCAGACATTCCTACACCATCTTTCACAACAAAATTCTTCTCTCTTTTTCCTTTGTTACGGAAAGGGTCAATCGGTTTAGCCCCCTTTTTTCCATTAAAAAGTCCTGTATAGGCAAAATAGTATCCTCTTTCATCGGCAATTCCACTGGTTGGGATTTTACGATTCAAATATCCCTTTCCACTTAAAACAGGATTAAAAGGGATAAAAAGGCCAATGAAAACAATTGGAACAATCCCAAAGAAAGCGATACGAGAAGTCAAACGAAAACGAGAAATAGTAATAGCAGAGAGAAGAATCATCACAGAGAAAAAGCGGCCAGACATAAAATCGCCACCAATTTTGACAATATAAAAGAGATAGAGAAGCATTCCTAAAAAGAGCAATCGCTGCTTTATATCTTTTTTCCAACTAACTAAAAGCAGAACCAGAGCAACAACAATGGTTATAGCACCAATAGGGTCATTAAGTACAATATCTAACAGATAGAGCAACCCTTGTTGAAAAAGTCGGTAGCCTCCAATTCCACTATTGAGCTTTGCATACGCAGTATTAGGAAAAGGAAAACCATAATAGATAATCGAAAAAATTTCCCACACAATAAAAGGGAAAAAACCTGCAACAGCAATTCCAATATTTTTCCACTGAAAGTTATTCAAAAAAACTTCATAAAAGAGAATCGGAAAAACAAAAAGAATGTGATCCATCCTATTAAGCACTATAAATGATGCAAGAAATGTTATAATAAACAGTCTCTTAGCACCATCATCTTCTTTTTGATATATATAGTAATAGTAATAAAAGACAACAAATAAAAAGTGGGCAAAAACATTTTCTAAACCAGATGTTGAATAGTCAATAAACGCTTTTGAAAAGAGTAATAGCACCACGGCAAGTAGCCCTGATTTTAGAGTAATAGAGATGCGAAACAGCAAAAAACTGACCGTTATTAGAGAGAAAAATATCGAAAGAAAGATGACTGTATAGTACGCCTCTTTTGTAAAGAGATAGAAAAAAGAGATGACAAAAAGCCAGAGTGGAGAGGTATAAGATTGCGTTCTCTCTATAATATTCCAGCGAAGACCATAGCCGTTAATAAAATTATCAACCGTCCGCAGTGTAATATAGGCATCATCAGACATCCACGCAGTTCGAAACAGTACAACAGCAAAAACAAGAAGAAGAACGAGGGCAAAAAACCACTCTCTTTTTGTTAACGCTCTCTTCATTCTACTACCATCTTCAACATCTCACCATCTCTGATAATAGGATGGTTAAACTCTTTCTCAAGATGAATGAATCGGTCGATAATCGTATCTGCCATCAATCCGTGTGCCTTCCGTATTTGACTGTTGACAATATAAATTGGTTGGAGATTTATCTCTCGAATAGTGCCATTTTTCACCTCAATAGAGAAGAGAAATGAGCGTGTATCCCAGTTGTCATCATCATTAATCATAATATCGCCCATATCATAGAGAATAGGTCGCTGTTTGTAGAGTTCAACAGCATGAAAAATATGAGCACTATGCCCCAAAATCAAATCAACACCTTGATCGACAGCATAGTGAGCAAACTTCTTTTGTTGCTCTGTAATCTTCGTCGTATAATTATCTCCCCAATGTATAGAAAGAATAGTAATATCAACATCTTCATCAATCTTACTTAAATCTTTTGAAAGCACTTTTTTCGCCTTTTTCATTGTACGATAGTCAATATAATTGTATCCTGCTTTCTTGGGAGTCGCGGCAAAAGCTCCATCATTCCCAAAATAGAAGATAAAAGCGATTTTCAATCCATTGACCATAATATAAAGGGGCTTTGAGGCCTCCTCAAGAGTGCGGCCAGCTCCACCAAAAAAGAATTGTGAGGGGGTAAGAAGATCAATCATCCCCTCTATACCTTCTGCGCCCATATCATATACATGGTTATTGGCAAGTGAAAAAACATCAAATCCTGACATTTTCAAACTTTCAAACACCAACGATGTCGCATCATAGTTTATTTTGTGTTTGTGATTAGAGCGGCGTTTCCCATGATTACTAATGACACACTCAAGATTTGCAAATGCAATATCAGCCTCTTCAATCGTAGAGCGTATCTCTTTAAATGGATACTCTTTTCCATACGCTTGCATTGCAACTTCAACATAAGAAGCGCCAATTAAATCACCCGTTGCAAGCAGTGTCATATCTTTTCTATTATGTGATACAAATGAGGGCTTTTCAACTGAATCAGATGATGTCGTAGGAGTTTTTAGCTCACCTTTGCTCTGTTGGCAGGAAGCAACAGCAAACAGCAGTAAAATAAAAAATATATATCGCATAAAGAGAGTCTCGCATAAGTTACAGGGGCAATTTACTCCTCTTTTTCCAACTTGTCAATGGCACTGTTCAGTCGTCTCATACTTTCAGACTTTCCAAAAATTGCCGCAAGGTCAGTTCCGCCACCTGGAGTGAGCGCCTTGCCACTTAGTGCAACACGAAGCGACCACAGCAGTTTTTTCTTATTGATATCGTTAACTTCGGCAAGTTTTACAATCATTGGGTACATTTCAGCATGGTCCCACGGCTCAAATGCTTCAAGTGCCGGCTGAAGAATCTTCAGCGATTGTAACCCATTCTCAGGATTGGTTTTCATCTTTTTATGGGTGTAAAGTTCAACTGAATACTCTGGGATTTCTTCAATGAAGTCAACCTTCTCTGGAATCTCAGATAAAATCTCAGTCCTCTTTTGCAACAGTGTACACAGATAGGCAACATCTGCTGTTTTACTCTTCACAACAGTGCGAATCCATGGCTCAGCAATCTTTTGAAACGCTTCCGCAGAAAGTTCTCTGATATACTCTCCATTGAGCCACCGCAACTTTTGCTCATCAAAAATAGCCGGTGATTTGCTGATTCCTGCAATTGAAAAGGCTTCAACGAGGTCAGAGAGTGTGAATTTTTCTCTATCATCGCCAGCATTCCAACCAAGCAGAGCAATATAGTTTAGCAACGCCTCTTTTAGATACCCTTTTTCAATGAAATCTCTATAATTTGCATCGCCATCTCGCTTACTCAACTTCTTTTTTGCGTCACGCATAACGGCACTGACATGGACATATTTTGGTGGTGTCCAGCCAAATGCTTGATACAAAAGGTTATATTTGGGTGTTGAAATCAGATATTCGCTTCCTCTCACTACATGGGTGATTTTCATTAAATGGTCATCAACAACATTAGCAAAATTATAAGTTGGAAAGCCATCTGTTTTCATCAAAATCAAATCATCAAGAGTACTATGCTCAATTGTAATCTCCCCAAAAACCTCATCATCAAAGGTAGTTGCACCATCAAGTGGCATCTTTTGACGCACAACAAACGGAAGGTTAGCATCAAGATTTTTCTGAATCTCTTCTGGTGAAAGATGTAGACAGTGGCCATCATATTTCTGCTGTTCCCCTGCCTCTTTTTGCACCTCTCTAACGCTATCTAATCGCTCGGGTGTACAAAAACAGCGATACGCACCACCAAGCTCTATCAGCTTTTCACTCATCTCTTTATAGATTGGAAGTCGCTCACTTTGAGTGTAAGGACCATATTCGCCACCTTTGTCGGGACCTTCATCGTGTGTTAAGCCAGTATCTGCCAAAATATTATAGATAAAGTCAACTGCACCTTCCACCTTTCGTGCTTGATCTGTATCTTCAATCCGAAGAATAAATGCACCACCTTGACTCTTTGCAAGAAGCCACGCATAGAGTGCTGTTCTTAAATTTCCCACATGCATTTGTCCAGTTGGACTGGGCGCAAATCTTGTTCTAATCGTCATATAAGTCATCCTCATCTTGTTTGGCAGGCGGGAACCATGTCTGTCTCACCATCAAGCCAACATTTATTAAAAAAAGTAATATCATCAACGCAAACATAACAAGTGCTGTCTTGTCTTCACCAGGCTTTAGACCTGAATGGATAAGAAATCCATCAGGCGACATTTCAATAAAAAGCTGCTTATTAAAAAAAGTATTCATACTTTGTGCATATCCATTTGTCTTAAAAGAGTACGCACGCCCAACAACAGTCACATAGGCTGGGCCAAGTGGCTTATCTTCTGGTGTCTTTTGTATCGCAAGAAAACGGTTTGAACCAGTAAAATAAAAGAGGGTATATTTCTCACCGAGAAGACCTTTTGTAAGGGTACCTCCCTGCACTGCACGAATACCAGTCATCTTAATATAATCACCATCTTCCACCGTTGCTAAAACTGAAAGATTGGGACTCATTGCATCACCTAAATCTTTTGGAGGGGCACTATGAAAATAGAAGAGAAAATCACTAAAGAAAACATACATACCATAGAGTAAAACTACGGCAAGCAACAAAAAAAGATGCAAACTTTTCTTTTTAAATGACATTGAAATTTTAATCATCATCGCTCCATCAAAATAGTAACCATCACTTCGAGAGCCTTGCCCTCACCTATTGGCCCAAGCTTTTCAGCCGTCTTTCCCTTCAATGATATGCGAGAAATATCTATATCAAGAAGCGTTGAAAGAGATTGCTGTATCTTTGTCCGTAGTGGGAGTATTTTTGGGCGTTCACACACAATCACAGCGTCTATATTCCCAATACTCCACCCATCTTTTTTAACCATATTCATTGCTTTTTTAACAATAAGAGAAGAGTCTAATCCCTCCAAAGATTCATCACTATCAGGAAAGAGTTCTCCAATATCACCACGCCCAGTTGCACCAAGTAGTGCGTCAGCAATTGCGTGTAAAAGAGCGTCTCCATCGCTATGTCCGAGCAGTCCTACCTCATTTTCATGAAGAACACCGCCTAAAAAGAGTGGACGAGATGCATCTGTTCGGTGTATGTCATAGCCAAGTCCAACACGGATTTCCATCCTATCCTCCAAAAGTAAAAACGGAGAAAAATGTAGATATAATAAAATAGATTATCAACGCAGAGATTGCTCTGTTCTTTGAAAATCGTCTTATCACCTCTAAACTTTTGAAAAAGAGTGCCAGCTGCCAAAAGAAGGCGATAATCATCCCTGCAAAAGGAATAATATTAAAAAGAGCCGTCACCTGTGAAAAACCAACAACACGATAAAAATAGTTCAGTTTTGCTCGTGAGCCTAAGATTGTTGCCGCAAGAAAAAGAGCCAAAGCATTGATAACAATGCCAGCAAGTGGCGCAAGTAAAATAGCAAAGAGCAAATCCGTAGGAGCGGGCGTATGTATAACATCATACATCTTTTCTAAACCCTTTCCACCATCTGATGCCTGCACAACCCATGTATAGAGTTCTGGATATTTCTGCAACTCACTGACAAAAATATCATACGAAGGAAAATACTGTCTAAAATATCGCAAAATCCAGAAAAACTTGAAAAGAGTACCAATAATTGCCATCATCACACCATACAAAGGGATAAAACGACTGTCTTTCCCCTGTTTTAGTGCTCTAAAAAACTTTTTTGGTGTAGTAAGCAACACCTTTGTCGTTGCAATTGTCGCCTCTGTAAATCCTACTGTTTTCAGATTATCCCACGGAACACCCGATGCTCGTCTCTTTGGTTTTTTCTTCTTCTCCGGCTCTTTCTCATTAGTTTCAGCCGGTTTTTGAGCAGGAATTGGTGGTGCAACCACCTTATTTTCTTCATCTTTCAGAGGATTTCCAATCAAAATCGACGCGCCACACTTTGGGCACGCTTGCAATCCTATATTATTAACTGAAATTGTCTTATCACAACTTGGACACTGAGTAATCATATTATTCTCCAAAAAATCTCAAGTAGATATAACATATAAAAGGCGTAGAATCAAGGAAGAACTATTTTCAAACGAAACCACGCGTCAGCAAGACTTGCCGGATTATAGTCCCATATCCACATCGGTTCATTATTTGCAATTGCATCATCATAATAAGGTCTAAAATCTGCGGGACATGGTACGGTTGCAGGTGTTCCACAACTCATCGTCCATGGAGAACTACCCAGTTCGCCCCATGTTCCCACAGGAGATGAACCATAAATTCCTGCACGAATCGCTGGACCCCAGTCATCGTCATTAAACCAAGGGTCACACCAGCCACCATTTGGGCTTCCACTTGCTGGATTTGGATAGTAACGCCAAGGAGTTGCCGTCCACTGAGCATCGGAAGGTGTATAGGGTACAATTGGATTTGTTGGTGGCAGTTTTGGCATTACACCATCTGTTCGAATAGTTGTACCATTAACCTTTACGGTTGCTATAAATGCTGAAATTACGGTGCCGGCATCTCGTCCATGAATACCAATTACATTTTCACCCGATTCCATAACAAAAAAGAGAGAAGTATTATGGTTATAAGTATCAGCGTATGTCCAGTTACTGTAACGCGGGCCAAATGAAGTAATATCTTCACTATTCACACACATATCAATTAGAGTGTCATCAACAGAGATAATCAGCTCAACACCATACTCAATTCTATCATCGCAATCGTAATCAACACCCTCTTTAAAGTGAGTTGAAAAGGGATATATTGTGGGATCATTATCATTGCAGTCTAAGCCACCTTTTGGACAAATTGCGGGAAGGCCATAAGTGTACATATTTATATCGCAATAGTCATCGCCGTCATCATTGCATCCTTCGTCAATACCATCTATTCCGTTGTTATCAATACCATCACAAATCTCAACTGGTGGAGGAACATCAGCGTCTTCATCAGCATCAACGGTTTCATCGACGGTTTCATCGACGGTTTCATCAATTGTTTCGTCAACGGTCTCGTCAGCTGTTTCGTCGACAGTTTCGTCGTCATCAACGGGCGCAAAATCTTGCGTCTCTACATCTTCGTCAATAATTTCATCAACGGTTTCGTCGTCATCAACGGGCGCAAAATCTTGCGTCTCTACATCTTCGTCAATAATTTCATCAACGGTTTCGTCAACATCTGGTCGCGATGAATCGTCGCCCTTACTATCGTCGTCTGCGTCTTCAGCAGCATCAACATCAACTATAGGTAAATCATCTGAATCATTATCTCCACTATCATCCATTGAAGAATCATCATATGTATCACTATCAACATAGATAGATGGAGTTTTTGTTTGTGAGCAACTTGCTAACAGTAAAATCATTAAAATGAAATAAAACAAACGCATTGAGTAATTCTCCTACAAAATAATCACCGTCTACAGTCTACTTAACTTGCTCACATAATCAATCATATAAATAAAACCGTGTTGTTTATTCCGGTTGAAATGAGAGCGGATCAACAGGTTTTCCATGTGAACGAACTTCAAAATGGAGAGCATCAGTTGTATTGATTCCAGACTGTCCACAAATTGCAATAGTCTCACCAAGTTTCACTGTTGCACCCTCTTTTGTTCTAAACTCACTTAAAAAAGCATACACTGTTATCAACGATTTTGAATGTTGAATAATCACCGTATTTCCAAATGATTTATGAGCAGAGGCAAACAGTACTTTCCCTGCTGCTGACGCAACAACTTTCTCGCCTCGTTTGCAAGCAAAATCAACACCTTCACTCCCCTGTACGGCAAATTTCTTAACAACATTCCCCTGCACTGGCATCGTAAATATCGTTGCAATATCCTCTTGTTTCTCAATAACTTGCGGTTGCTCAACTTCAACACCTTCCGCATCATCAGAATGAGCAACAGTTGGCTCAACACTTTGAACAGCTGGCTGCTCCTCTACACCAGGAATAAAAAGAGATATTCCAGCCACTAAAAGCTCGTCAGCGGAAAGAGCATTAGCCTGAGAAATCACTTCAGGAGTGGCGTGATAACGAGCGGAAATGCTTTGTAAAGTATCCCCTTTTTTAACACTATAATAGAGTCCATACGGCGTTCCGCATGACAAAAATAACAGGCTAGCTACGAATAGAGCCGATAAGCTGATCAATCGTTTCATTTCGCTCCTCAAGATAGGTTTCAAGTGAGTGTGCACACTCCTGCGCAAGTGCAGGATTTATAAAATTCCCAGAGCCAATTTGCACTGCGGTCGCTCCAACAATAAGAAAGTCAAGAACATCTTCAAATGAGACAATGCCACCAATACCAATCACAGGAATATCAACAGCTTGCACAGTATCCCAGACCATTTTCAAAGCAACTGGTTTAATTGCTGGGCCACTGAGTCCACCGACTTTTCGTGCCAGAATAAACCGGCGTTTTTCTCTATCAATTGCGGTTCCAATAAGAGTATTAATCAATGATACAGCGTCAGCACCAGCACCTTGCGCTGCTTTTGCCATCTCTCTTACATCGGTTACATTTGGTGAGAGTTTGATAATCAACGGTTTTTTTGTCTCGTTGCGAGCTGCCTGTGTCAACTTTGCAACAACGGCAGCGTCACTGCCGAATGCTGCGCCACCTTCAGCAACATTAGGACACGACAGATTCATCTCGTATCCATCAATTCTATCGCTCTGCTCTAAATAACGAACAAGCTCAACAAATTCTGCCATCGAATGGGCATAAATATTAACAATAACAGCCGTATCATAGTCAGAAACTTGCGGTAAAACTTCATTAAGAAACGCTTTTGCCCCGCCATTTTCAAGACCAATAGAGTTGAGCATTCCCGATGCTGTCTCTACAATTCGTGGCTCTGGATTTCCACCTCTCGGCTCCATTGAAAGCCCTTTTGAACAGAATCCACCGATACTATTGAGGTTCATATAATCAATAAATTCATGTCCATTCCCAAAGGTTCCACTCGCCGTCAAAATAGGATTTTTCAACTGAAGAGAGCCAATATTTACTGCTGTTTTCACTGCGGCACCTCCGGAAAAATATCAAGGCCATCAAAAATAGGCCCATCTTTACAGACAAGAACACTCCGTCCTGGCAACTCTCTTCGGCAACCAAGACAGGCACCAATTCCACACGCCATTACAGATTCCAGAGAATGAAATATTGAAATATTATAAGGAGATGCAATCTTTTGAACCGCCTTCATCATCCCCTCAGGCCCACAAGTTATAATCAAATCAGGTGGTGTTATCTCAAGACGATTTTTTAACATATCAACAACGGTTCCATGCACTCCTGCACTTCCATCATCTGTTGCATAGAGCAGTTTGGTATCCGCTCTCTTCTCTTCAAGACAGATAACAGCCGACTCTGTTGGAAAGCCCATCAAAAAGAGCTTCTCTGCGGCTATACTTTTGCGTGCAGCATAGAAAAGTGGTGCAATACCGATGCCACCACCAACAAAACAGATCGAATCGTTGGTATCAGGAAAGGAATTTCCAAGATATCCTGTTACCCGGACGCTATCACCAGCAGAAAGTTGAGAAAAAAGCTCAGTTCCGCGGCCTACCTTCCGAATTAACAACTTTAACAGACCATCTTCCCAATCAAAAACGCTAATCGGTCTCGGAAGAAAAGGGTCACTACGATTATCAATCAAACTTACCATAACAAATTGTCCAGGTTTTGGCTGCTCTTCAAAAAGAAGAGAGATCATAAAAGTAGCGTCATTCACCACCTTCGTACCCACAATCTTAGAAATTACCGTTCTACTCATCAGACACTCCAAAAAAATAACAGACGAATCTACTCTAACCTAATTTCTTCTCATAATCAATCTAAAGAGAATATATGTAATTATCCAGGCACCAATCACATCAATTGTATAGTGAAGATGGCTAAAAAAGACGACACCAACCACGATAAGATGGGCAATCAGCGCAACGGTTGCCATCTTTTTATAAGGAAGGGTAAAAAGAAAAAGAAGAAAAGTCGTCGCAACATGTCCTGAAAAGAAGAGATCTTTAGTCAAATAGATGTGAGTTGCATTCCCAAAAAGTGCTGAGATAGGGTTAACAATGGCAATCCACGCGTCGAAAATAGCCGTGTAACTCATTCCAACATTGATGTCCCCTCCCCGAACAGGACCAATCGCCACAAACGATATAGCAACACCACGAATAAGGCTGAGAAGTGCGCCAAGATAGAGAAATTGGATAAATCGCTGACGATTCTTTTTCCAGAGCCAGAGCGCAACAGGAACATAACACAAAAGCCAGATCATATAATTAAATCGGTCTATTACCGCAACATACGGCACTGTGTTAAGCAGGACATCATTCAGCTTATGACCAGGAACTCTCTCGTGCAACAGAGCGAGAAACAGCATTATTGAGTGGGCGAAATAACGAGTTATTAACGCTACAAAGATATTGTTAAAAAAGGATTTTCTCACACCAACACTACTTACAAAGCTCTGAAAGCGAATTGTAATTGACACTCAGTCAATAGAACAAAAAAGAATCTGTTTCTATGCATCACGGCACCTCTGAGCGGTTATCTCATCTGTCG
>JAGLDR010000029.1 GCA_023145475.1 bacterium | reverse complement strand
AATCATGCCGCTGAAATCAGCTCCTGCGGTGTCAAAACTGACTGAATCAAGTGTGCCAATAAAACGGTATTCACCATCGAGTAATAAGAGTTCTGATATATTATCTGATGCAGAATCTGCTTTTTTATTGTTTAGATAACTTTCTAGAGAGAAAATTGCCGTATGATTAGTGCCTCCACCAACGGTGTATTCATGATAGAGAGCCCTTGAGCAGCCATAGATGTTGTTTGTTTCAAAAACATTTATTGTGCAATTTCCATCCTCTTCAAAAACCCCAAATCCTTGCAGTGTCGTTGAGGTGAAAATGATGTTGTTAACACTCATTATTTCCGAGCTTTCACACCCAATTCCGTGGGCCGTGTTTCCGCTTCCCCCATCAATGGTGTTGTTTACGGCAATGATTTCTGAATTGTCGGCACCAATACCGTAAGAGTTTGTGGCACTTCCGCCAAATATTGTGTTATTTGCAAGAGCAACAAGTGAATTTTTTATAGAGATACCGCCTGATTTCATCGTTCCATCTCCAGCATTGATAGTGTTTCGGTTGAAGAATATTCCCGATTGTGCCGTAACATCTTCGTTGTAGATACCTGTAGACTGGAGGGCAGAGCCCCCGTTGATAGTGTTCTGAGTGATGATAGGAGTGCTTGTTTCTAGGTTGGCAATTCCACATGCATAGAGAATGCCATCACCGCCATTGATATTATTCTGAATGATAAAAGGTGCTGATTTCATATTGACAATGCCGCAGGTGTACTGTGTTCCTTTGCCGCCAATAATGGTGTTTTGTCCAATGCTCGCTTCGCTTAAATCATCGTTTTCTATACCGCGAGTGTCACTCCCTTCGCCACCATTGATGGTGTTGTTTTGGATGAGAGCTTTTGAAGTGTTACTGTTTTTAATACCGATAGATTCTCGGTTTTTTCCACCAAAAATGTCGGCATTGTCTTTGACTGTTGCAGTCGATGTTCCACTGTTGAAAACAGCTCGAGAGTACTCTCCACTTCCCCCATCTATTTTTATATTATCAGTGATAGTTGCGTAAGAGTTTGCAGCGTTATAAATGCCAACCGAGTTATCAGTTGGGTCGCCACCGTAGATGGTGTTTTTTGTAATGGTTGGAAAGGCGTTAAGGCCGAGGTAAATACCCTTTGTCTTTACTGAGCCACTTCCTCCGTGGATAGAGTTGTCTGTTATAAGAGGGGCAGCCGAATGGGTCGCATAAATTCCCCACGACTCTTCAACAGTGCTCCCGCCTTGAATAATATTGTGGCTGATTGTTGGCGAGCTTTCGTGGCATAATATACCGATTATATTAACAGATTCTGTGTTTGTTCCACCAAGAATAGTGAAGCCGTCAATAACTGTTTTTGCCGTAATATTAGAGCCAAAGAAAACAACTCTATCCTTAGTGTTGCTTCCTTGAATCTGTGAAATGTAGAGTGACGAATCACGGTGAGACCAGTTGCCTGACTCATATCCACCGTAGAGTGAGATTCCTTCTAATGGTGCTATATCATTGTCCCCATCAAGAGTATAGCTTCCTTCCATGACATGCACTTCAGCATCATTCGGCCATTTCACATGTGCTGCAGCAAGTGCCTCTCTAATTGAGTGCAGTGGATCGTTTATATCTCCTGTTGCAGTTGTGCCTGTCCCCTCGTTTACAAAGAGCACCTGAACCGTGTAGTGTAAAGAGAGCATTTCGCCTGCTGCACCGAGAAGATCAGCATAATCAATCGTCAAAAAAATGTCGCCAGTCACCCACTCTGAGGCCGGAGTTAAAGTGACGGTATCATCAGCAACAGTTGTTGTTGACCAGATACCTTCGCCACTGAGCGATGAAGAAGAACCACCCAGAATAAATGTTGTTTTATCAATAGTTTCAGAGAAGACGATGACAATGTCGTCTGTTTTTCCGATTGATGCGAGGTGGAGAGGTGTTACACTCAAAACCGTTGGCGGGTCGTTCAGTACGACGTCTTCATCAACGGTTTCATCGTCATCAACGGGCGCAAAATCTTGCGCCCCTACATCTTCGTCGATAGTGTTATCAGCTATTTCATCGATTGTTTCATCGATTGTTTCGTCGTCATCAACGGGCGCAAAATCTTGCGCCCCTACATCTTCGTCAATAGTGTTATCCGCTGCTTCATCAACCGTTTCATCGTCATCAACGGGCGCAAAATCTTGCGCCCCTACATCTTCGTCGATAGTGTTATCAGCTGTTTCATCGACTGTTTCGTCGATTGTTTCGTCGTCATCAACGGGCGCAAAATCTTGCGCCCCTACATCTTCGTCAATACTGTTATCAACGGCACTTTTGGGGTTTGACGAACAGCTCACAAATGCAACGATGGTTATTAATAGGGTGAGAAACGACAAAATCTTGCGTATGGTCATGACAACCTCCTGTGAATCACAATAAATAACGCATCATAATACCATAAACGGTACTCTTGTCTAAGAATTTGGAATAAAATCGTTTTCAAGTAGGATATGAAGTGAACAACGGAGGAGGTCACAATGACACAAGAACGGCTTGACGAGAAGATAGAAGAGAAAGAGGAGAGAAAAGAAGACGAAAATCTTGATTCAGAAGTAAGTGAAAAGAAAAAACACCCCTTTCTTTTTCGTATTTTTATCATTGTATATCACACGCTTATATGGTTATTCAAGTGGGCTTTTAAGGGGCTTAAGATTGGCTTCTCATTTATGTGGAAGCATTGGGTTGCCTCAACGGTGACGCTGTTTGTGATTTTGCCAACGCTCTTTACTATTCTCTATATGGTTGTTGAGACGACATCGTTTCCAACGGTAGCTAAAAGTGTGATTACAAGCGCTGAGCAGGCAAAATCAAAAGATGAAAAGGTCAAGGGCGTGGTTGTTTCTCAGGCTATTTATCACCAGTTAGAGAGTGAGTTAGATTCATTCTTTGGGTGGTCTGCCAACGATTTGATTATTACACCAACTGCGTGGCTTGACAATAGAAGCAACCGTCAACAAGGCGTTATTTTTGCTACAATGATGCTTGAAAGTTTCTTTTCAACGCAAGTTGCAAAATATGGTAAAGGCGAAGATGAGAATAGCCATCTGAAAAGTGTGAGAACGACCTATTTCGTCTTTCAGCCCACCAAATTCTGGCTTCCTGCATCGGAGTCGCAGTATCGAAAAGGCATTGCTTTGATGAAGCAGTATGAAGGTGAATTGACAGCAGGTAAAGCGACCTATAATCTTCGCTCTGATGATATGTATACACTTTTTAAACTGCTGATAAGCGAGGAGTTTCTTGGCGAGCCACTCGGACGGTTAAGTAGTGAAAGTTATTCGTCATTTACAACATCTGATGATGCTATTTTCTATGCTCAGGGCGTTGTTTTGGTGGTGCGTGATGTGGTGAGAACAATCTATACCCTCTATCCCAATAAATTAAATAAAGGAAGTATAGAAAACTTTGAAAAAGCGTTCAAAGAGATGGATAGTATCGCATCGTTTAATCCAATGTTGGTTATGAGTGGCAATCACGATTCAATGCTGCCAGATCATCGTGCAAAAGCTGCAACATATCTTTTTAATTTGATTGAAAGATTGAGGGATATTGCAAGTTCAATTAATAGGTAGGGAGTTGCTTGTAGCGGGTGCGGTCTCTTATTTCCACAACCTCTCTTCAAGCCCACTTGAACGGACAATCCTGCGAGAAACGGCCTGTTTGAAAACTTCTGCAGAGCTAATCAAGGTAAACTTCTTTTTTGCCCGTGTGATGGCGGTATAAATCAGTTCAATAGTCAGAAGAGGGATATCGTGATCTGGAAGTATCAAGATAACATGATTAAACTCACTTCCTTGAGATTTGTGGACAGTCATGGCGTAGACCGTTTCATGCGGTGGCAAATAGTAGGGCGAAAATGCAGAGATTCCTTCGGTTGTCTGAAACCAGACCTCTGTTTTGTTATCCTTCTGATTCTGAACCATTACACCAAAGTCGCCGTTGTAGAGTGAAAGGGTGTAATCATTTTGTGTAATAAGCACCGGCCGCAGGTGGTAGAATTTTTGAGATGTATCAATTAGTCCTCGCTCTTTTGCGCTTTTTTCGATGAGATAATTAAGGGCATTGACCCCAAAAGGAGTTCGGCGGAGTGGAGAGAGAAGCAGACAGTTTCGCGCGTTTTCAATTGCCTCCTCAGCAGTTTGAGAGTCAAAATAGGGTGTCAACTCATCAAGAATGGTCTGGGTTGCCTGTGAAAGTGCATTTTGTCCGTTTACAGGCACTATCCAGCGAAGTTCATCTGTATGCTCTGGTGCGTTAAATATTTTTTCTATCTCACTAAAATTTTCCTGGTTATTGATTGCTCGTGAAAGTCTTCCAATGCCACTCTTTTGAGAAAAACGGTGGCCAACGGTAAGCTCAGAAATGGCATCTTTTGCCTGGTTTGTTGTGCCATTCTTCAAAGATGCGCAGATGCTTGCCATCACAGAGCCTGCCTCAACACTTGCAAGCTGATCTTTGTCTCCAACAAGAATGAGACGGGCATCTTTTTTCAGCGCAGAGAAGAGAGCGTAAGCAATATCGGCATCCATCATACTCGCTTCATCAACAATAACCGTATCGTATGGGAGAGGTTTCTCTCTATTAAACCGGGGGTTTCCTCCATACCAATCCCACCCAATTAGTGAGTGAATACTGGTCTGCTTGACACTTTGGATAATAGATATTATTTCAGATGAAACAAGTGAAGAGAGCCCTTCAATTGCCTCTGCTATAGATTGACCCATACGAGATGCAGCCTTTCCTGTTGGTGCAGCAAGGACGAGCAAATCATTCTTATTTGCAGTCAAAATGAGTGCCATAATTCGTGCAATTGTATATGTTTTTCCCGTTCCAGGGCCGCCTGAAACGACAGAGAATTTACGAGAGAGAAGGTTTTTTGCCACCAGCTCTTTTTCAGGAGCGTCACTAAAGAGTTTTTCTGTCAGTGCGGTTACTTCTGCAGGAATTTCCACC
>JAGLDR010000028.1 GCA_023145475.1 bacterium | reverse complement strand
GAGAGTCCAAGACCGTGTTGATCGGCTGTTGCCACCATCCAGAGAGGAAGAACCGCTCTCACAGAAAAATAGGCAAGCCTCTCAAACATCTCCATGACATTGACTGTCCAAAAATTTCTTTGAAATCCTGTTAGTTGCTTTACAAAACTCATGACTACTCCGCTCTCTAGTTAACCGATACATCTGATTCTATAAATTTATCTCATTATAGTAAAGATTAGTAGAGTAAAATAGATTCTGAGGATAGTTATTTTAGTTTTCGTAAAGCTCTCTGCTTTAATGTTTGAGAGACTCCTCGACTTTTTGAAATTTTCTTTAAATCTGCAGAGCGAATAACCTCTAAAAGACGCATTCCCATTTTTATTGGCAATTTAGGATTGGTAACAAGTGCCATCTTTACCTGATAGTATTTATTAAGACTTTTGGTGTTTGCGATGTATGAGATGAGATCGATAGATGTTGCTGCACTGCTTGCGATGAGAGCAATCTCTTTTGCGGTGATTCCATTGTTGTTAAGAACCGCTTTTGCAATTAATTTTATTGGATCTTTTATCAATATTTTTCGTATTTCAAGGTTTCCTGTCATTGCAAGTTTTGTCTTTTCACCAATATTCATTTTTGCGATGGTAATTTGAATTTTTTCTCTCTTTTCTGTCTGCTCTTCACGAGAGAGGTTGACAAATGCCGCATCATCAAAAAAGAAGGCGGAGGTAGCATCATCAAAAGAGACTATGCTTTCTTCACTATCTTCTTCTGAGAAGTCACTAAATTCATCGGTAAATTCAATAACTTCTCCTTCATCATCATCGATGATGACAATCATATCATCATCTTCTTCAAATGAGGTTTTTTCTGGCTCTACCTTTTCAAGTTTAAGAGTGTTAATATCGCGATGATAGAGTTCGATTTGCTCTTCGGTAATATAGGCGAATTGTTCGTTAAATCTAAAGAGTAGTGATGCCGAAAAGGCGATTTTCTCAGTAAATTCATCTCTTGTTCTTGCCATCAAGGTAACAAAGTCTTTGTGAGTTACCAGTGGTCCCCAAAATTGCTCGGACTGCATTGATACAGTTCCGAGAAAGTCAGTATCAGTAATTTTCCTGAGCTCGACGAGCTTTGTAATTATTGAAGAGACTCCCGTGCTGTTTGCAAAGCTAAGAAGTGCCTGTGCAGATGTGTGCATCAACTCTTCTGTTATCAATTTTATCAGTTGATTATGGGGAATGTCGCTGAGGTGATTTTGCGCATCGTCTGAGACAAAATAGTCTTCGTCTCCAGAAAATGCAATGATTGCACTATTCCAATCACGGGCAGATATCGGTACCTGTTGTTTGATTATTGCAATTTTTTGTGCGCTTGTTTTTGCAAGCTTCCACATAGTTAACTCCTAAAGATTCGTTGTCCAATAATATTAAGACCACTCAGAGTAAGATCTCGTTCGTACTGTTGGATATAGGTAGAAGCCTCAGCAAAATGGCCTGCAAGCCCACCTGTTGCGATAATTGTTGGAGAGAAGGGGAGTTCTTTTATAATTTCGCTAATAACTTTGTCAATCATTCCGACAAAGCCAAAGAATATTCCACTTTTTAAACTCTCTTCTGTAGTTGTTCCTATAGCGTGATCTGGTGTATCAAGCATTACACGGGGGAGTTGTGCTGTTCTCTCTGCAAGTGCTTCGAGTGAGATAAGAATGCCAGGCATAATTGCTCCACCGACATATTCGGCCTGTGGTGTTACGACATCTACCGTAATAGCTGTTCCAGAGTCTACGACAATGGCACCAGCAGGGAAAAGATGGTGAGCTGCAACGGAATTTACGATTCTATCAGAGCCAACTTGTTGCGGTTGGTCGACACGCAGTGTAATGCCAGTATCTACCGTTGGGGTTATAAAAAATGGTTCTGCTGAAAAATACTCTTTTGAAAATCGTGTCCAACTGTGGTTCCATGTTGGCACAACAGAGCTGATGATAATACAACAAACAGACTCTTTTGCTATGCTGTGTGCTGACATCAGAGCGTGAAAAGTTGCCATCAAATCGTGTCTTGTAATGTGTCTATCTGTTGCTATTCTCCACCGTACAATTTGTTCGTTGTTGCGATATAGACCAATGACGGTGTTACTATTTCCAATATCTACGCAGAGTTTCATTGTTTTCACCTGTTAGTTACGCACTTATTTACCCTGGCTTTTTTCTTTCTCTTTCTCTTTTTCTTCTTCTTGTTCCATCAATTCAAGCATTTTATCACCTTTGCTCTGTATTGTGATAAGCGAAAGCAGTATCAGAAAAATGCCCAACGCGGCCATAGCGTGGAGAACAGGTGGGCCAAATTTCATCTGAGTCGATTTGTTCCTAGCGGACATACAGCGTTCTGAGCGTATTCGTCTTGCTTCTTGTGTCATATTCTTCCACTCTTCTTTCTGCTTGTCGGTTGGGGTAAAGCAGCCCTCTTCAACCACAACTTGCTGATACTCTTTTTCGATAGCATCTGCGTTTGTTGCAACAGTCAGTGAGCCAAGAAGTCCAAAGAAAAGAGCGATAACGCCATATTTAAAGCGCCATGTTTTGATGATTCTTTTAAAATTTATCATTGTTTACCGTAGTAGTTTTTGAATCTCTTCTTCGATTCGTTTTTCATCGCCAGGCTCATATCCAGTGTGTGTTGCGACTATCTTTCCATTCTTATCAATAAGCATCGAATAGGGGACTGTATCGCCACCAGGAATCATCCCGCTTGTTACATTGCCGCTTGGATCGACAAGAACAGGAAAGGGGAGTGCCATCTCAACTGCAAACTCTTGTACTGCGTCCATATTGTCTTCAGGGTCAATTGATATGGCAATGATTTCAAAATCTTCTTTATATTTTGGATAGAGTTCAGCAAGTTGAGTCAATTCTGCCTTGCACGGCTCACACCATGTTGCCCAAAACGAGATAAGAAGGCCCTTTTTTCCTGCTATTGATTGATAGGAAAATGGTTCACCATCAGTTGTTTCAAGTTCAAGTGAAAATGCGTTAGTTTGTTGAGATTCAGCTGTTTGCCCACTCTTTTTCTCTGGTGTCTGCACAGGAGATGAGGCAGATGGCGTTTTTTGAACGCTTCCACAACTCATTATAAAACTAACGAGCATAATAATAATAAACTTTCTCATAATAGGTCTACTCCTCAACTTTGAACATAACGATAGAGATATTATCTTTACCACCGTTGTCGTTAGCACTCTTAATCAGAGCAGTTGCAATCACTTCAAGAGAGTCATTTTGATGTTTTCGAAGAATTGAGCGAATCTCTTCATCTTGTGTCATATCGGTCAATCCATCACTGCACGCAAAGTAGAGTTCGCCTGGACGAACAATATGTTTATGGACTTCAACCATAACATTCTCTTTCATTCCTAATGCTCTCATAATAACATTTTTATGGGGAAATGATTTTGCCTGCTCTGGTGTCAACTGTCCTGCTCTTAAATATTCATTTACAAGAGAGTGATCTTCTGTAATTTGTTCTAATGTGCCGTTATATGATCTATAGGCACGGCTATCACCAACATGGGCAATATAAAGTTCACCTTTCTCTTTTAACAGCAACATTGCAACAATGGTTGTTCCCATTCCTGCATAGGCCTTGTTTTCCAACTGTTTTCGATAAATTGAACGATTAGAAAATTGAATGCCAACAGTCAGCTTACTTGCTTCAAGAGAGATAGTTGGGTCAATTTTATATGGCCATGTCATATCTTCATCTTCAGCAGAGGTTTTGAAAAATCGACGAACGGTTTCTATCGCGATAGATGAGGCAACTTCTCCTGCGTTGTGTCCACCCATTCCATCAGCGACAACATAGACTCCCTGTTCTCCTAAAACGGCGATACTATCTTCATTTAATTCTCGTTTTTTACCAACATCGGTTGTGCCATAGGCTGGATATTTCATCTTGTTACCCCGTTATAATGTCTAAAACTGGTCCTTTTTCAATGAGGAGCAATCCTTTGCTTCCATAAAAGTCGCCATCAATAGTATATTTAAATTTCCCTTTTGATTTGATAAGAAATGTTGAGCCAACAGTATCGTCAAACTCTTCTGGTGAGAGTGCTCGTCCTCTCCAAAAACGATCAAGTCTTGAAACAAGTCCAGCCTTGTCGTGAGGGGCAAGCAGTTGTGGCAAACCCTCTTTTGCTCTGTGCATTATTTCAAATCCAAGTCCGAGTTCAGGGATTGTCGATATAATTGCCGCAAGATATGGCTTATATCCAAATGAGAATCCATCTGCAATAATTTCGAGTTTAATAGGCTCAAAAAGTTGTTTATATGTCTTTCCTCTGATGATAATACTGCCAATAGCTCTTGCTACTGTTTTGAATGCGACCCATGGACTTGGGTTGCCTGTGTGGTGGTAGGCATCCATAAAAGAGCAGACAGCACCGTTTCCAAAGATGAAGCCATACTTACTGTCTATTTTTAACAGCGGAATATGAGCAAGTTTCATCTCCTTGTTTTTGTATGCTTTCAGAACTCGCTTTAGTATGGAGACGCTATTGCCACGAATACGAAGATTTGTAGCTGTCTGGTTCATTGTACCACCTTTTAAAATGGCAATTTGAGGCAACGGTTTATCCCCATATATTTGTATCAGGTGGGTAAGAGCAATATGTACTGTGCCATCACCACCATTAATGGCCAAAATATCAATGTTAACTTTTTTGAATACTTCCATCGCTTGATCCATTTCATCAAAGGTAGTTGGGAATCGAGCAAGTGTATCATTAGGCAACATTTTTTTAAGTTTTTTGAGCCGTCCCGGATGTTTACGGTTTTGACGAGAATAGGGATTCGAAACAAGAGCGATACCAGGCATAATAAATTTGTCTCTCCATTACAATAAAACGCGGGGAATTATAGCAAAGTAGAGGAAATTGTCAAAAAAGAAGAGCCACGCTCAAAACAGCTTGTGTTTCAGGCGTGGCTCAAAAGAGTGAAAACAGTTCTAGAGTTAAAATACTAGAATATAATCAATCTATTACATATCTGTGTCTGGCATTACAGCATCTTCGTCAGCTACTTCGTCAACTGTCTCGTCAACTGTTTCGTCAGCTACTTCGTCAACTGTTTCATCAACCATTGTGTCGGCAGAGTCTTCGTCAACCATTGTGTCGTCGCCTGTGTCAACT
>JAGLDR010000027.1 GCA_023145475.1 bacterium | reverse complement strand
GCTGGGTCGCCTGAAGCATCTTTTTCATAAAGTGAGTAACAAGTACACTGTTCTGTGTAGTCATCATCTTCTGGCTTTGCAATAGTGCCATCTGATCTGGTGTTTTGGAATGCTATAACAGCATCTTCGTCTGTTGTCATCTCAAGGTTAAACATCATCTTCAATGTTTCGCCTACAGCGCCAACTTGATCGTCTTCTAAACAAGCATAGATTCCGCCAATGGCAACATCATATGTCTCGCCTTCTTCTTCAACTTCTTCTGTCTTTGAAACAGCAGCCATACACATTCTACGAACATTTTGTTCGGTGATTTGGCCTGTACCTGCATCAAATTTAGCATCAATATAAACTTCTTGCAAAAAGGTGTATGCGCCAAAGTCAACTTCTTTGATGCCGTCACCAATCATTGCAGGAATCAATTGAAGATTCAACTGAGCCATAGCAGTAAGCAACTGAATTCTTGTTGCACTCTTTGCTTCGTCTGTCTTAACAAAGTCATACGCTTGAATTTGTGCAAGAAGAGTTGTTCCTTGATAATTCATATAAGAACCCCAAGTACCTTCCATTGATACATCGTCCAATTTGATTTTTGATTCAGATGCAACTGCAGATGGATCAATATCGCTACCATCAGCATTAACTGCATCATAATCAAAGATTTTACCAGTTTGACGAATAGTAACATACTGGTCATACTTTGCTTCTAAAAATGCACTGTCAAGACGGCAGGTATCTTCGCCTGTGTCTGCTGTGTCATCATCTACTGCTGGATTGTCAGCAGTGTCAACATTGTCATCATCGACAGCACTATCTGTTGTGTTGCCTGTGTCATCATCTGTAGTTGATGTTTTTTTGTCATCACAAGACAAAACAAACAACGCAGCCATCATAACTATGACGGTCAAAAAAATCTTCTTCATGGAATCCTCCTCCATTTATTTGTAAAAAAACAAATTCCTAACGCCAGTTTACACAACGGCACCTATAATGTCAATGCAAAATCTGTGCTTTTGGAAGATGTCTAGTAAATACAGCATCTTGTTATTTTATTTTATTTTGCTCAACTTCGCTACAATAATTGTCATAAAAAGGTGGTCGTAATCAGAATTATTCGCAGGAGGGCGTTGTCTCATTCTCACTATCTTTGCTTCCACATGATGCACCTTCAGAAAGATTAAGACCCTCAGGAAGTGCGCCGACACCTTCACATTGTTCTCCCCGAAGAAGGGCGATTGCTCTATATATATTGTCTGTCTCTTGGTGGCCAATAAGTCTGCTTTGTTCGTTGCCAGATTTGTCAAAAAGAACAAATGTTGGAACACCTAATATCCGGTATTCACTCACAAAACCCTTATTCTCTGGTTTCGAAAGGTTGATTTTTCTGAGAGCTACATTTTTGCCATCACATTTTTGGAATATTTCATTTACCACAGGCTCCATCCCTTTACAAACGGGGCAGTTATCTCGATAAAATTCAACTAAAACAGGGTGGTCGTGGTTGACAAAGAGGATGTCAGATGGTTTGGTAATACTTCCAGGAATTGGTTGCTGCATAGTTTGAGACAGAGCAATCATATAGAGTGATGCTGCAATAAGAAGAATGCCCGTTATTTTTTCAAATAACAACAGTTTTGAGCCACTTTTTCGTATAAATGCAATTCCCTTTTCTGCAAATGCGGCAGTGAGGAGAAATGGAGTGGCAAATCCTGCACCGTAGAGGGCAAGATAGAGCATTCCTTCTGTTGCATTCTCCGCTGATGATGCCGTCCATGTTAGAACACTTCCAAGTATTGGGCCAATGCAGGGGCTCCATCCGGCGGCAAATACGACTCCAAAGATAAAGGCGTTCAGTGGGCCGAATTTAACAGAGAGTTTTGAATCGTCGACTCGTGCAATTCTATCAAAAAGCGGAATGTGAATGAAGTGGACAAACTTAAGACCAAAAAGAAGAATCAAAATTCCACCACCGAGCATAATATAGTGTTGATATACCCGAACGAGTGATCCGATACTACTTGCTGCTGCTCCCATCAGTGTAAAGACAAGAATAAAGCCTAATGAAAAGAAGATAGAGCGAACAAAAAGAGTTCCCTTTTTGTTTTGTGAAAGTGATCCACCAGTCATCGCTGCAAAATAGACAGGAATCATAGGCAAAACACAGGGTGTAAAAAAGGTCAGCAATCCTGCGCCGAATAGTGTTCCAAATGAAAAGTCCATACACGCCCTCCCCAAGGTTATACGCCCCCTATCTAAGGGTAAAAATATTGAAATGTCAAATTGGAAATTCTTTTTCTTGCAAAAAAATTGCAAAAAGAGAAGGTTTTTTTACAATTTCAGTGGACGAAGACCCGTTAATAACTATATCTAAGGGAGTTATTTATGCACAACATTATTAGGCGTGTGCCAGCAGAGTGTCGTAACAATGTAACATTTAAAGATTTTATTTTGAGGCATCCGCGTCTAAAATTTGTTTCACTCGTTGGAATTGATTTTTTAGGAAACGATACAGATGAGCGCATCCCCGTTGAATATTTTGTCAAACATTTAGATGATATTTTTGCTGGTGGTATCCAAACAGATGGTAGTAGTGTTAACTTGCCGGGTATTGCAACACTCTCCGATGCAAAAGTTGATTTTATTATCGATACAGAAAGCAGTTGGTTTGTCGATTGGACATTTGAATCGCCATCTATGCAAGAGGATGATTCAATAGGAACGGTAAGAATTCCTATCTTCTTTAGACATAACAATAAGCTCGTTTGTAGTCGTAGCGTCTTAAAGGAGACTCTTGCGGTTGTTGAAGCTGAATTGCTTGAAATTTTGCGCAATGATATACAATTTCTAGCACACCACTCTATCACTAAGAATGATATTGCAAGCATCAACTTCTCTTTAGGAACTGAGCTTGAGTTTTGGGTAAGAAGCCAAGTTGATGAGACATCAATTCAGCAACTTTCGCTGAGCCAAACACTGAAAGAGCATTATTGGAAGCGGACAAAAGGGCAAGTTCGCACCTCTCTTGAAGAGTGTTTAATGTTGTTGCAAGAGTATGGGTTGGAGCCAGAAATGGGCCATAAAGAGGTTGGTGGTGTCAAAGGTAAAATATCTAATGACGGTAGTATTGCTAATGTTATGGAGCAGTTAGAGATTGACTGGCGTTTTACAACACCGCTGCAAGCTGCTGATAATGAACTTTTTGTTCGTATTCTTGTGAAAGAGGTCTTCCGAAGACATGGACTAGAGGCAACGGTTATTGCAAAGCCAGCAGAGGGCGTTGCTGGTAATGGTGAGCATATGCATGTCGGAATCTCTGTGATGTTGAAAAATGATAAGAGAATAAATCTCTTTGCTCCTGAAAAAGAGGAGCTTCATCTTTCATCAATTGGCTATAGTGCGTTGATGGGACTTCTTAAAAATTGGCAACAAGTTAATCCTTTTGTAACGCACTCAATATCGGCATTAAAGCGTCTGCAACCAGGCTTTGAATCACCCGTTAGTGTTGTAGCAAGTCTTGGTGGCAATACCCCTGCAATGCCGTCACGAAACCGTACTGTTCTTGTTGGTGTTGTTGGTGGCGAATCTCCCTATTCAGTTCGTTTTGAGGTGCGTGCGCCTAATCCTCATACAAATACCTATCTTGCAACAGCTGCATTTTATACCGCGATGCTTGACGGAATAAAAAAGAATTATAGACGCGATGCTAAACTCCTTTTACAGGAGCTGAAAAAAGAGCCAGGGCAAGAGGGTGATTATCTTGAACTCTCTCGTGCCTATATTTGTGAAGATGATTTGTTCGAGAAATATACAGAAGAGGAGCGAGCAAAACGATTTGGTCAAAGCCCACGAACAGTGTGGGAGGTGATAGAAATACTTCAGCGAGAGACACCTCTTTTTGAAAATGTTCCTCTTGACAGCAGGATTGTTCACTCTTTTTATGAAAGTGCACTGCATAAGTGGCAGGTTGAATTGGTCGAGAAGGAGTTGCCCGCAATGCGTACTACTTTTGCTGGATTTCAGCGATTTTCAGAGTATGAAAATGAGCATGAACAAAACCAATGGGGCGTTTTAGTGGAGATAGCAACCTCATTGATGCGTGATGAGACATCTACAGATTGTCTGCTTACACAGATAGAGACGGCGTTGAGTGAAGAGCGATGGAGTGACGCAAGTGACCTCTACCTTTCAGCACAACAACAGTTTATGATGATGCAACAACTCTACCGTGGTTATAAAAAGAATATTCTTCCCTTTGTAGGAAAGTAGCCTAGAAACAGCGAAAAAGTTGCAATCACTTTCACAGATGGCTAGGATAGGGCAACTAAACGAATAAGGAGTTTATCTGTTATGTATCGTCGTGTCCTTTTGAAGTTGAGCGGTGAGGCTCTTCTAGACCCTACTGGAGCCCCAATCAGCCAAGATTTTCTCTCCTATATCTCTAAAGAGGTTGCAATGCTGGTAAATGATGGCGTTCAAGTTGCTGTTGTTGTCGGTGGCGGAAATATTTTTCGTGGGCTTCAAGCAGGAGACAGCGGCATTGATCGTGTAACAGGCGACCATATGGGTATGCTTGCAACTATCATCAACTCTTTGGCTCTTTCAAGTGCATTTCAAAGTGCGGGATTGGTTGCTCGTGTCATGAGTGCCGTTGAGGTTGATCCTCTTGCTGAGCCTTTTATTCGTGGTCGTGCTATTCGACATCTTGAAAAAGGGCGTGTTGTCATTTTTGGTGGTGGGACGGGAAATCCGTTTTTTACTACCGATACAGCAGCAGCGCTGAGAGCAGTGGAAATAGGTGCTGATATCTTGATTAAAGCGACAAAAGTTGATGGATTGTATGACAAAGATCCGATGCGTTTTGATGACGCGATATTGATAGAGAAAACCACTTTTAAACAGGCAATTGAGCAGGGTTTGAAGGTGATGGATACGACAGCGCTGACGCTGTGTGCAGAAAATAATTTATCTTTGCGTATTGTTAACATCTTTAAAAGTGGCGCAATGCAGCAGGCGGTTGCTGGTGAACAAGTTGGAAGTTTAGTGACAGTAAAATAACAGTTTGGAGGATACTATGTTTGATCAAAAACAGTTTTTTGTTGAGTTGAAACAACATTTTGAAAAATCAATAGAGGCGTACCATCATGAACTATCGCTCTATCGCACTGGTGGGGCTTCTCCTGTTCTTCTTGATGGAGTCATGGTTGATTATTATGGCACAAAAACTCCGCTAAATCAGATGGCGAGTATTACAACACCTGATGCCAGATTGCTTGTTATTCAGCCGTTTGATAGAAGTATTATTAAAGATATTGAGACGGCAATTATTGCCGCTAATTTGGGCTTTAATCCAAACAATGATGGATTGACGATTAAAATGCCTGTTCCTGCTCTGACAGAAGATCGCAGGAAAGATATTGTTAAGCAGTTGCATCAATTAACTGAAAAATTCAAAATCAGCTTGCGAACAGTGCGTCGTGACGCTATTGATGAAGTGAAAAATGCACAAAAAGAGAAAGATATAACAGAAGATGAAGAGAAAAAGTACTTTGATGATATTCAGAAAAGATTGAATGAGTTTATCAAGCAACTTGAAGCGATTTCGACGAAAAAAAGTGATGAAATAATGCAGGTATAACAATGGGATTAGTGCTTGGAATTGATTTAGGAACATCGACAACTACGGTATCGGTTGTGCGAGATGGAATGGCAGAGGTTTTGTCAATTCCTGGTGAAAAAACAGCAATTATGCCCTCTGTTGTCTCTTTTTTGAATCGAGGAAACAAGATTCTTATAGGATCTCCCGCAAAAAAAGAGAAGAGTTTTCACCCAGAGACAACAATTTACTCTATTAAAAGAATTATTGGTCGAAAATTTAGCCATCCAGAAACGATAATTTATGCAGAAAAATTTCCATACAATGTTGTTCAGGGAGATAACGACTCTGTTGAAGTTGATATTTTTGGAAAGAGATTTACCCCGCAACAGATTTCTGCAATGGTTTTGATGAAAATCAGAAAGGCGGTTCAAGAGGCGGTTGGTGAAGATATTCGTGACGCTGTTATTACGGTGCCTGCAAATTATAACGAAGCGCAGAGAAGGGCAACCCAAGAGGCGGGACGATTGGCTGGACTCAATGTTATTCGCATAATTAACGAGCCAACAGCAGCAGCACTTGCCTATGGATTTGGTAACAGTCTGAATGAGAAGATTGCCGTCTATGATTTTGGTGGCGGAACATTTGATATTACGGTCCTTGAGGTAAAAGATAACTTTTTTGAGGTTTTATCAACAGGTGGTGATAGTTTTCTCGGTGGCGATGATATGGATGATACATTAGCTGAATTCATTATGTCGGATATTGAGAGTGAGTCGGGTATCGGTTTGACTGTCTCTCCTGAAGTGAAGGGGATTTTGCGCTCAGAAGCGGAAAGAATTAAAATTATTCTGTCTGAGCAAGATGAAGCTCATGTAATTATAAAAAATATTGTTCCAACAAAAGAGGGCGGATTTAAGGATTATCGTCGGGATATTTCTCGTGATACATTTGATAATATTATGTCAAATATCATACAAAACACCCTGGCAATTTGTGATAAAACGCTTGAAAATGCCCATGTAGACAAAGGCGAGATTGATGCGATTGTTTTGGTTGGCGGTTCAACAAAAGTGCCATTTGTCCAACTGCAAGTAGAGGAGTATTTTGGAAAAGCTCCCTTTTTAGGGATTGAAACAGAGCTTGTTATATCAATGGGTGCCTCAATTCTTGGAAGTACATTGAGCTCTGATGCCCACTCTGATGCCCCGGTACTTATGGATGTTGTTCCTCTCTCTCTTGGGGTGGGAAGTGTCGGAGACTATATTGAGATTTTAGTGGAAAAAAATGATCCATTGCCTCTCGATAGAACGACTGTGTTTACCAATGCATCAGACAATCAAAATTCAGTTGTAATTGAGGTCTATCAAGGTGATGAGCAGAGCAAGCAGCGTTCACATCTGATGGGGAAACTGCTCTTAAGCAACTTACGAAAAGCACAGCGTGGTGAGTTGAAGATAGAGGTTACCTTTGATATTGATACAAATGGCGTTCTTCATGTGAGCGCGGTTGATATAGAGACAGGAAAGTTGCAGAAAATTGAGTTGAATATTTTGGGTCTTGACAGTAAGGGGGAAGAATGAAAACGCAAACGAGAATAATGATTCTGATGAAAGAGGAAAAGCACTCTGCGTCTGTAAAATCTTTGTTGGGTTCGAAAGTTGAAGATGTGCCAATTGCGGTGCTAAAAAACACCAAACAACTATTTCAAATTGCGGTTACATCGAAAGATATTCTTGTCATAAGTGATGAGCTTCCCGATGATTCATGGGTTGCAACAATGCCAGTTGCTCGAAAGATTGGCGGCTTTATTCTTATCTCTTTTCAACAGGGAGTAGAGGCTGTATCGCAAGAAATTGCTGATAAATATGGCGCGTCTGCTTTTTTTAAGGCTCCGTTTAAAAGTGATGAATTAACAAGTGCGCTGACCTCACTTGTTGATAAGTTGAATATCTCTAGGGCTGTAGAAGAAAACACACCAATTCTTCAGGAGCTTACAGAATACTATACGGCGCTAGATAGGCGAAATTACTACGAGCTCTTCTTTGTGAGAAAGGGCGCAGCAGCAGCGGATATTAAGAGGGGCTATGTTACTTTAGCTCGCAAATTTCATCCTGATAAATTTCGTACGAACAGTGAAGAGAGTCAGAAGACGGCATATGATATTACCAAGCGAATTAATGAAGCGTACGCGGTGCTTAACCATCCGAATCGTCGTGTTGTATATGATAAGCAACTGCATGATTCTCCTGATAAAAAACGGTTTGATTTTCATGTTAAAGTCTCTTATTCTGACAATCCAGAGGATACCATCAAAAATTTAAATGTAAGAAAGATGGTAACGCTTGCACAAGAGGCAATCGAACTCAAAGAGTATAAGCAGGCAATAACACAGCTAAAAATGGCAGGCTCAATTGAAAAAGGAAATACCTATATTGAGGATTTGCTTAAAGAGGCTCAAGAAAAATACGATAACACCCTTCACCTTGTTGATTAGTAAAAACAATGAATTCTAATACACTTTCTGCCTATAATTTGACTGATATTACAATGCCTAAACATGTTGCAATTATTATGGATGGCAACGGTCGGTGGGCAAAAAAACGGTTGTGGAATCGTGTGCGAGGGCACAAACAAGGGGCAAAAACCGTTGATGAAATCACCACATTTTGTCGCGCAGTTGGCGTTGAATATTTGACGCTTTACGCCTTTTCCACTGAAAATTGGAATCGACCAAAAAAAGAGGTCGATGCTCTGATGAATCTGCTTGATGAATTTTTGCGTGATAAGCGAGAGACTCTGTTGAAAAACAGTATTCGACTCAATGTTATCGGCTCGATTGAACGGCTTCCCGATTTTGTAAGAAATCGAGCAGAAGATTTGATGAAAGAGACAGCAAATGATTATAAAATGACGCTGACTCTTGCTCTGAGCTATGGCTCAAGAGAGGAGATTGTCTCGGCCGTCAAAACGATTGCACAAAAAGTTGAGTCAGGCGAAATGTCTGTTCATGATATTGATGATAAGGTAATGAACTCAAGTCTTTATACAAGTGGGATGCCGGATCCAGATTTGGTGATTAGAACTTCAGGTGAGCAGCGAATAAGTAACTTTTTGTTGTGGCAAATTGCCTATGCCGAATTTTATTTTACCCCTGTTTTATGGCCCGATTTTGGCGAAGCTGAGATGGCAAAAGCATTGCATAGTTTTGGCAATCGCACACGAAGATTTGGAAAAACAGATGAGCAATTGAACGAGGAGAAATAGATGAATAAAAGGTACATTACTGGGTTGATTCTTATTGTTGTAGCCGTTAGTTCGGTCTATTATCTGCCACGAGAGCTTTTTCTCTACCTTATCATGATTGGCGCCTATTTTACCTATCGTGAATATACCGTAATGATGCACAAGACGACTGATTGGCGTTTTATGCCACTTGGACTGCTGATGATGCTGACAATACACTATATGACTCACGATATGGTGATGGCTAAAATTCTTCTTTTTGGCGGAGCTGTTGGTGTTCCATTGATGGCACTTCCTGGCTCTGAGCCAGTTGATAAGAAGTGGCGATATGCTATTACGCAGACTGCAGGATTTTTCTATCTTACCATTCCGTTTGGTCTCTTTCCAATTTTAAGGGAGGATTCAATTAATCCACATCACTGGCTTATGTTTGCTCTAGTTGTTCCGTGGTTGTGTGATTCAGGAGCCTATTTCACTGGTCGTACATTTGGAAAACATAAGTTTGCACCAGCGATTAGTCCAAACAAGACATGGGAGGGCGCTGTTGGCGGTCTTCTTATGAGTATAATTTCTGGAGCTGTCTGGTCATACGCTGTTTTTGAAGGGAAATATCTTGTTTTTATCCTTGTTGTTTCCGCGCTGATTGGCGTTTTTGGACAGTTGGGTGATTTGGTTGAATCACTGCTCAAACGAGGAGCAGGAGTGAAAGATTCTAGCAACCTCTTTCCTGGACATGGCGGACTTCTCGATAGAACCGACTCTCTCCTCTATTCAATTACGATTACTTGGCTTGCGTTACAATTTATGGCACACCTTTAATATGAAAAAGATTGCTCTTTTTGGTGTAACTGGCAGCATAGGAATCTCAACACTTTCTGTTGTTGATGCGTTTCCAGAGGAGTTTTCAATAATTGCAGTAAGTGCCGGAACAAATCAAAAACTTTTTTCATCACTGCTTCATAAATATTCTCATACACTCAAAGCCGGCTGGATACACTCTGATCACGATTTAGATGGTCAATTCGACTTTCCTGTCAAGCAGAGCAGTGAATTATCTCAAGAGTGGTTACTGGAAACAAAACCTGATCTTGTTGTGATGGCTTTGCCAGGCAGTGCAGGGTGGAAGGTGACACTTGCCGCACTTCAGATGGATATTCCTGTTGCGCTCGCCAATAAAGAGGCGTTGCTCATTGCAGGTGTCGTGATGGGGCGTAAAAATACCCAAAACAGAGAAAAACTTATCCCAATTGACAGTGAACATGCCGCATTGATGCAGCTGTTACACGGTGTTGATAAAAATGATATTACAAAAGTGATTCTCACTGCTTCTGGTGGTGCTTTCCGTGATGTTTCAGCAGAAAAGATGCGAAAAGCAACATACGAAGAGGCGCTTAAACATCCCGTTTGGGAGATGGGGGCAAAAGTTACTGTTGACAGTGCAACAATGTTGAACAAAGGGATGGAGCTGATGGAGGCGTGGTGGCTGTTTGATGTTGAGGCTGCGCAACTTGGTGCTCTTTTGCATCCAGAGGTTGCCGCTCACGCAATGGTCCACTTCAAAGATGGCTCTGCAACAGCGCAGATGGCTGTCAGTGATATGAGAATACCAATCGGTGCTGCTCTCTCCTATCCAAAGATGTTGCCACTGACAGAGAGACTTGAAAATCTTTCGTACTCGGCTGCTGACACAACACTCCACTTTCATAAACCCGATATGAATAAATATCCTCTGTTGAATCTTGCACTTGAATTGCTCAAGGAGAGTGCAACAGCGGGAATGATAGCCTACGCTATATCTGATGAGGTTGCTGTTGATGCCTTTTCAAAAGGCAGGATAAATCTTGGGCAACTTGTTGATATTGTTCTTGAAGTTACTGCCACTTTTCGCAAGGAGAAACGCCTGTTTCACACCGCCGAAGATGTTGAAAATTTTATTTCTGAAGTAAGTGAAAAGACGGCGATGCTTATCGCTCGGTAGCTCGTTTGAATTGATGCTGGAATAATCGCTACACACTAAATATTGCTGTTTGACCAATGGTCTCTAATAAGTATACTATTGCAGAACTTTTGAGAGGATGTGACATGAAGCGTTTGATTTATCTTGTTGTTGTGATGGCTGCACTTTTATTTGTTTCCTGTGGTGATGAGCCCTCAACACAGCAGGCTATTGGTGGTCCGTGTGCTACGGTCAATGACTGTCTGCCAGGACTTGATTGTATCGACAGTCTCTGTGCTCCTCGAGCTGAACAAGAGGATGATGATGCCACTTTGATTGTTGATGAAGGAACTAGTGATGCCGATGTTGTCGATCCAAAACCAGATAAAGAGGAGACGGATGAAGACAGTGGTGGTACACTGTGTGAGGCTGATGCGTTTCTGCGGTGTTCAGATACAGATAAAAATGTCGTTATTCGCTGTAACTCAGATGGAACGGATGTTTTAGAGGTTTCTTGTGGCGATGATGGAATCTGTTATGAGGATATGTGTCACCAAAAACAGTGTGAACCAGGTGAACCACTCTGTGTTCCAGAAGATTTAGATAATCTCTATGCATGTGATGAAGATGGTAAAGGTCCAACAACAGAGCCAACAGGAGTCTGCGTTGGTGGTACCTGTAAAGATGGAGCGTGTCAAACTCTGTGTGAGATGAATGCAGAAGATAAGAGTTATGAAGGATGTGATTATTTCACGGCGAATCTCCATGATGCAACAGGAAGAAGTGATCCTATTTTTGCTATTGTTGTGAGTAATATTAATGAGACTCAAAACATGACTATTGATATTACGATTAGTGATGATGGAACAACTGAGAAAGATGCGGGACAGGTTTATTTCTGCGTCAATAATAGCAGTGGTTGTAGTATGAAATCAAGCTCAAAAGCGATTACAATTGCTCCTGGACAGCTTGCAATTTTTCAATATCCACATACCAGAATGTTGAAAGAGAGTGGAATGACAACAAAGGCATACCACATTGTTACTTCTGTTCCTGCAACGGTTTATCAGTTCTCCCCGCTAGATAATTCAGCAGATAATCCATTTGAGGCAAGTGGCAAAAGTGTGGATTGTTTTCTTGGCATGTGTGATGGTGTCGGATCGTACTCAAATGATGCCTCTCTTTTGATTCCAACTACCAGTGTTTATACTCACTACCGTGCTATTAGTATGAAAAATTATGATGCAGTTTATGCCGATAGAGCAAACTTCATCACTATTATTGGTGTTTCTGATAACGATGTAGAGATTGAGGTTACCCCAACAGCTCCTATTGTTGCCGGAACAGGTGTTCCTGCAATCGCAGCCGGTGCGACACAATCTTTTATTCTTAAAAAGTTCTCGACACTCAATTTAGAGGCTACTGCTGCTGACGCTGATTTGTCTGGTTCTCTGATTAAATGTAAGAATGATGATGACAAGTGTGAGCCATTTGTGGTTTTTTCTGGCCACTCAGCAATTAACTTTCCACTTGACCTTGGATATGCCGACCACTTGCAGCAACAACTTTTTCCAGTTGAAACATGGGGTAAGGAGTTTGTGGTTGTAAAAAGCCACGCTAGAGGCGAGGAGAGTGACTTTATCCGTATAGTTGCCTCTGCAGATAACACTACTTTGACATTTGCTCCTGGCGTTCCTGCTACATTGCCTCCACACTTAACAACACCTACAAAAGAGGTGATTGTAAAAGCTGGTGAATATAGTGAGTTCTATTTTAAGGATGCGGTAACAATTACTGCAGATAAACCAGTTATGGTTGCGCAGTATCTTACGGCATCTAGCATGGTTTCAACTATCTGTGAAACGGAGCACACATTGGCAAACAACTGCGTTGGAGATCCTGCGATGATGCTTATTCCTCCGTTTGCACAGTTTAGAACAACCTATTCATTTCTGACTCCAGGATCATATGCCAGTAATTATGCAACTATTCTTCTTGCAGATGGTGTTGAACCGGTTGTGGATGGGACAAAGATAACAGATATCACCGATATTGCTGACTCTCCATACAGTTATACGATTGTTGATTTGGGTGCCGAGTTTAACAGCCACACCCTTGAATGTGATCCTGCGTGTGGACTCTTTGTTTACGGTTGGGAGATGGATGTTTCGTATGCGTATCCTGGTGGTTTGAATCTTAAGAAAGTTAATGATAACTACTAGTTAGATTTCATGAGATATTTTTTTCTTATCTTATCTATTTTTTTCGTTTTTTCCTGCTCCTCAAAAACAACGCCTGCAATAACCGATGATGATTGTAGGGGCGACGATTCATCGCGCCCAGACAGTGACGGTGATTTATTGATTCCAGACGGTGATGTTGCCGCTTCCGATGATGACGATTCATCAATTCCAGACGGTGATGGCGATACTTCTGATGATGATGATTCATCGATTCCAGACGGTGATGGCGATGCTTCTGATGATGATGATTCATCGATTCCAGACGGTGATGATGGCGATTCCGATGACGGTTTTGAACTTCCTGATAGTGATGCGACCTTTCTCTCTTGTTCGTCACATGGTGTATGTGCAGAAGCGGTTGATCCAGCTGATTTAGGATACTGTTACTATAACTATTGCTGGCAAATTGGTGAGATTGCGTGGGATATAACCCTCTATGACTTTGAAATTGATCCTGCCTATTTTGAAGAAAAATTTCCAGGAGTCGATGTTTCAACAATTCAATACCGTATTGATGTTGAGTATCAATCATCTGGGAATCATAAATCTTATACTGGTACTGAGGATTTTATACGCGCCACAAAGCTTAAAGATGTTGCTTTAACAATGTTTACAGGGACACCATACAGCTATCGAATGCACTTTTTTGAGAAAAACCCAAAAACTTTAGCTGTCTACGAACTGGCGTGGTATGTCTCGTCAAAAGTAACGCATGGAGAGATTGGAACTGGTGATTTCATTGTACAATTAGAGATGTATCAAGGGCCGATAAAGGTGAAAGTTCAAGGACGATTTCTTGCTTATATTGAGTGAGTAAATTTGCTTTTCTTATTTTTGAAAATAAACAAAAAAAACTCTTTACAAAGGGGTTAAAGAGGACTAGAGTGTCCTGTACAAATGTGTACGATTTAAAACAGGGAGAATGTTATGAATACGGGATTTATTGATCAAGAAAAGATTTATCGTTATTTAGAAGAGACAACACCACCTAATGCAGAAGAATTGGCAAAGATTCTGACTCATGCCCGCGAAATGCAGGGAATCTCCTTTGAGGAGGCAGAACGACTTTTGATGGTGGAAGACCCCGCTCATCTTGAAAAGATGTTTGAAGTGGCAAATTATATTAAGACAGAGATTTATGGCAGTCGTCTTGTCTTGTTTGCACCACTCTATCTTTCAAGTTTTTGTCGAAATGAGTGTCTCTACTGTGCATTTAAAAAGTCAAACAGTATGATTCCCCGCCGAACACTGACACAAGAAGAGATTGAAAAAGAGGTTGAGGCATTAGTCAGTCAAGGACATAAGAGAGTGCTTCTTGTCAGTGGCGAAGGTTTGGGAAAAAATGCTCTTGATTATACCATCGAATCGTTGAAAACCATCTATTCAGTTAAGGTTGGAAAGGGTGAGATTCGCCGAGTCAATGTCAATGTTGCTGCGATGGAAGTTGAAGATTTCAAGAAGTTGAAAGATGCGAAGATTGGAACCTACCAACTTTTTCAAGAGACTTATCACTATGATACTTATAAGAAGATGCATGTTAGTGGGCCAAAATCTGACTATCTTTACCATCTGACCGCAATGGATAGAGCGATGGAAGCGGGAATTGATGATGTCGGTGTTGGTATTCTATTTGGCCTTGCTGATTACCGTTTTGAAATTATGGCATTGCTGCAACATATTCGTCATCTTGAAGATCGTTTTGGATTTGGGGTGCATACCATCAGTGTTCCGCGACTTGAACCAGCAACAAATTCTGATGTAAGTTGTAATCCGCCACATCCAGTTGATGATGAGACATTTAAGAAGATTTTGGCAATTTTAAGAATTACCATTCCCTATACTGGACTGATTCTCAGTACCCGCGAAACAGCAGAGATGAGACGAGATGCACTTCGCCTGGGGATTAGTCAAATCAGCGCAGGAAGCCGCACAAATCCCGGTGGGTATAGTGAGAGTGATTCTGCCGAGCAGTTTAGTCTTGGTGATCACAGATCTTTGGATGCCGTTATTAAAGATATTATAGAGATGAAGCATATTCCCAGTTTCTGTACCGGTTGCTATCGCCTTGGACGAACAGGCGCTGACTTTATGGATTTAGCAAAACCAGGATTGATTAAACACTACTGTCTTCCCAATGCCCTTACGACATTTAAAGAGTATTTGATTAACTATGCCAGTGCTAAAACACAAGCTGACGGTGAAAAACTGATAGAAGAGATGATTTCAGAGATTCCAGGTAAGGATGTGCAAGAGCGGACAAGAAAGATGTTGAAAGCGATTGAGAATGGGTCAACAGATCTCTATGTCTGAGAAAACGAACGAGCCTCACCACTCACTATTTACAAGTCTTAATGTCTGATACCTGGTGAGTTTCCCGCATTTTTTTTGTTAATTCAGTGATGAAAACAGCTTTCTTTCGTTGTTTTACGACATTAATACAGAAAAAAAGCATTTTTTTTGCATCGAAAGACGCTGTGTAGCTAAAAAATACTGCTTTATCATTTTTGAAACATATATGCAAAATCGGCCAAAAGCGGGTACTTCATAACTGCTTGTAATTACTGTGCTTTATTGTTCTGTGGCGAGAGTGGCGCTCGCTTATTGTTTATTTTAAGCGATAAAGTGCGGTACGCCTATCATTAATCCTAGCTGTAATCGGGTGTTGTGAAAAAAATATTTTCATTTTTTTTCTAAAATGGTGTTGACAAAGCAAAAAAGATTCCCTAGAATGTCTTTGTTCTTTTTACTAACTTTTTTCAGGAGTTGTCAAATGGCTAAAAAGAAAAACTTGCTCGTAGCAGCAACCAAGAGTGATTTTGTTAAATTGATTAAAGAGCAAAGCGAAGTTGCTTTGACCAATGATCAAGCGAAACAAATGTATGATGTTTTCACAAAAATTATGAAAGAGACTATTGTTGGTCAAGAAAAACTGACAATGAATGGCATGGGAACATTCAAAGTAAACAAGAGAAAGGCTCGTATGGGCAAAAATCCTCAAACAGGCGAAGATATGAAGATTAAAGCTTCTAAGACTGTTGGATTCAAACCAGCTCCTTCTTTCAAGGGTGAACTGTAGATACTACACTTTCTTTTGATTGTTTTTGTAAGCCTTCCCTTCGGGGGAGGCTTTTTTTGCTACTTCGTTCCGCTCCAAGCGATTTTACTATACTGTGCGCGTTTTTCCGCAAGACTGAGGACTATGTCCGCGCTAAGTCGCCACCCCTACGATTCCCCGATATATGTGACAATCAAAAGGTTTTATGATATAAAGAGTTATATGAGGAGTTATGGAGGAGTAAGATGAAAAAGTTTTTTAATACCGCAGGTTCTGTAAATCAGGAAGCACACTATAAAATAGATCCACTGCAAAGATGGGACAATGAAGAGATTTTTAATCTGATAGAGCAGCGAAAGTATTTTATCCTCCACGCACCTCGTCAGACAGGAAAGACGAGTTCCCTACTTGCGTTGCAGGAATATCTCAATAATGAGGGACGATACAATTGTATTTATGCTTGTGAGGAAACAGTATGAAAAAAAAATCTCTTTTTCTTATTATTAATGGCAAAAAGTCTGCTGATCAAATACTTCGCAATGCAATAATGCAGTATCGGAATGATGCTTTTGATATATCTATTCGAGTCACCTATGAGTCGGGAGATGTTAAGCGGTTTCTTCATGAAGCTGTCTCTAAAGGTGCAACACGAGTTGCTATAGCTGGTGGTGATGGTTCCGTGAATGAACTTGCTGATGCTTTCTTGACAATTGCTTCAGAAAAGCGACCAGAGATGGCTATAATACCCATGGGCACTGCCAATGATTTTGCTACTGCCTGCACCATTCCTCTCAACTCTTTTGATGCACTTAATTTAGCCCTTACTGGTGATGCGGAGGAGATTGATACCATTAAAGTAAATAATACCATTCTCATAAATGTTGCCTCAATTGGTTTTGGAGCTGAGGTTACAGTCTCCACTCCCGTAGAGCTTAAGAACTTTTTAGGTGGGGGCGCCTATACTTTAATGGGAATTCTCAAAGCAGCCTCTTTTAAACCTTATAAAGGTTCCATAAAGATTGGTGATGAAGTCTATGAGAGAGAAATTATTGTAGGAGCTATCTGTAATGGAAGGCAGGCCGGTGGCGGGCAGGTTTTAGCTCCCCATGCTTTTATTAACGATGGTCTTATGGATGTTCTCTTTCTTCGAGATTTTACCATCAAAGATTTAGATACGGTAATCCGTGAGTTTCGTGGTGTAATAAAAGAACCTCAATTTATTTATCGTTTTCAATGTACAGAACTTACGATGGAGGGAAGTGAAATTATCCCAGTAAACCTTGATGGTGAGCCAGTAATGAATAAATCAATCTCTTATACAATGCAACCTAATAGCATCTCTCTTGTTCTCCCTGAAGACTGTCCATTAATTGGATAACGATGTTGCAATCTTCCAACCGGAACGGGCTTACTGCGACATTGCTCAAATAGGACATTACTACTTTGCTCTGACATTTTTTTGCTACTCCCTTGCTTTAATTCACTTCATGGCTATAGTTCACGCTGAATTTTCTGGGAGGGAATCTTATGGATCGTCACACTTCAGGACAGACTCAAAAGAGTGAAAACAAAAATATTCGTAACATAGCTATCATTGCTCATGTTGATCATGGTAAAACGACTTTGGTTGATGCAATGTTTAAGCAGTCAGGGCTTTTTCGTGAAGGTGTTGATGTTGAAGATCGTCTGATGGACAGCATGGACCTTGAAAAAGAGCGTGGAATTACCATCGCAGCTAAGAATAGCTCTATTATGTGGGATGATGTAAAGATTAATATTATTGATACTCCTGGTCACGCTGATTTTGGTGGTGAAGTTGAGCGAGCACTTTCAATGGCTGATGGTGCGGTTCTTTTAGTTGATGCGTCAGAGGGCCCACTTCCTCAAACTCGTTTTGTTTTGAGCAAGGCGCTCGAAGCGGGATTGAATATGGTTGTTGTTATAAATAAAATCGATAGACAAGATGCACGAGTTGCAGAGGTTCTTGATGAGATTTATGACCTCTTTATAGATTTAGATGCCGATGAGGAACAGTTGGAATTTCCTCTTTTATATGCAATTGGACGAGATGGAATAGCACAATATACTTTAGAAGAGAAGGGCGTAAGCCTTAAACCTCTTCTCGATACCCTTGTCGAAAAAGTTCATGGACCATTCTACAATGAAAACACACCTTTTCAGTTGTTGGTGAGTGATTTGAGCTACAGTGATTATTTGGGCCGTATTGCGATTGGTAAGGCGATAAGTGGCACCGCAAAATCAAATGATAAGCTTATCTGTATGCAACTCGGCGGGAATCGTCCGTTGCGTGTTTCAAAATTGCAGTCGTATAGTGGACTCTCTGTGCTTCCTGTAGAAGAGACAGCCCCAGGCGATATCGTTCTTTTAGCAGGAATTGAAGATGTGGAGATTGGAGATACCATCTCGACAGCTGATGGTGGTGTTGCGCTCAAAAGAATTACTGTCGATGCGCCAACAGTAAGTATGATGTTTAGCATCAACACTTCGCCCCTTGCAGGAACCGAAGGGAAATTTGTGCAATCTACAAAGATTAAAGCTCGCTTACACAAAGAGACGCTCTACAATGTCTCTATTAAATTGTTAGATGGTGCCGAATCGGATAGTACGATTGTGCAGGGTCGTGGTGAATTTCAAATGGCTATTTTGATTGAGCAGATGCGGAGAGAGGGTTTCGAACTCTGTGTCGGTCGTCCAGAAGTTATCTTCAAAAAGGTTGATGGAAAGACTTTAGAGCCAATAGAACATGTTTATATCGACTGTGAAGATAGTTTTATGGGTGTTGTAACTGAAAAGTTATCGATGAGAAAGGGTCGAATGCTCAATATGAAAAATAGTGGTAGTGGTCGAGTGCGGATTGAATTTTCTATCCCATCACGAGGACTGATTGGTTACAGAGATGAGTTTTTGACTGATACTAAGGGCACAGGCATTATGAATGCTATTTTTGATGGATATGAAGAACACCGTGGTGAGTTTGCTGTAAGGCATACAGGCTCTATTGTTGGTGATAGAACGGGTGTTTCAGTTCCCTATGCTCTTTTCAATCTTGAGCCACGAGGTGAGATGTTTATCACTTCAGGAGTGAAAGTATACGAAGGAATGATTGTTGGAGAGCATGCAAAAGATCGCGATATCAATGTCAATCCTTGTAAAGTTAAGAAGTTGTCAAATATCAGAACATCAAGTAAAGATGAAGCTGTTACTTTGCGTCCAATTAAATCAATGAGTCTGGAGCGAGCAATCCACTTTATTGGGGATGATGAGCTTGTCGAGATTACGCCACTTTCGATTCGTCTTCGTAAGCGGGTTCTTTCCGCTCAGAAGCGGCATATATCAAGTGGTAAAGCTAAAAAAGCCTCCGAAGCACGAGGATAGGGCATTTCTTCGTTGTTTTCCTCTCTCATTGCACTCGAAATATAAGTATATTCCTTCGTTTATTCGGATGAAAACGCCTCGAACTGCACCTATCCTCGTGCTTCGGTAAGTTTTTATCATTCTGTTCACTCGAAATATAGGTATATTCCTTCGTTTATTCGGATGAAAACGCCTCGAACTGCACCTATCCTCGTGCTTCGGTAAGTTTTTATCATTCTGTTCACTCGAAATATAAGTATATTCCTTCGTTTATTCGGATGAAAATGCCTCGAACTGCACCTATCCTCGTGCTTCGGAAGTAGTTTCCTGTTGCAATAAATATCGATGGTGCTATACTTTCTGTAAGAGTAATTGCTATGTGGGAGAAGTATTATGCGTCGATTTATTTTTATTTTGTTTTTGGCACTTTTTTTGTTTGCGTCATGTGATGATGTCGTAAGGCGACCAGCTGGTGATACAGGAAGTGATGCCGATAGTGTTGACACAGCTGATTCGGGCAGTGATTCTGACAGTGCCGATACTGCAGACACAGCCGATACAGCAGACACAGCAGACACAGCCGATACGGCCGACACCGCTGACACAGCGGATACAGCTGATACAGCAGATACAGCAGATACAGCCGATACAGCGGACACTGCGGATACCGCAGATACTGCCGATACTGCAGATACAGCTGACACCGCTGATACGGCCGATACTGCAGACACAGCGGACACAGCAGATACAGCAGATACAGCGGATACTGCAGATACAGCGGATACTGCAGATACAGCGGACACAGCGGACACTGCAGATACTGCAGATACTGCAGACACAGCCGATACTGCGGATACCGCAGACACAGCGGACACAGCAGACACAGCGGACACAGCCGACACTGCCGACACAGCAGATACAGCAGATACAGCCGACACAGCCGACACAGCCGATACTGCCGACACAGCCGACACAGCCGATACTGCAGATACAGCCGATACAGCCGATACAGCTGATACTGCAGACACAGCTGATACTGCCGACACTGGTGATACCGCAGACACTGGTGATACCGCGGACACTGGTGATACCGCAGACACAGCCGACACTGCAGACACTGGTGATAGTGGCTCTCTTTGTGGTAATGGTGTGTTAGATGTAGGTGAAGCGTGTGATGATGGCGGCAATGATAATGATGATGGTTGTTCCTCAATTTGCGCTCTTGAAGCTGGCTGGGTATGTGATAATGATGTTTCCCCATCAAGCTGTTATTTTATTCTTTTCTGGGATGATTTTGAAGGAGCGTCACCATTTTCTTGGGATGCTATCGGTGGTGATTGGGAAAGTGGTGCACCAACCAGTGGACCAAATTCCCCATACGAAGGAAGCAATGTCTTAGCAACAATCTTGGACGATGATTATAATAATGATACGACTTCCGAGACGATGTTTACCATTACTATTCCATCTTCATTTTCAACTGCTGGCGTCATTTTTTATGCGTGGTGGGATATTCAAGGTGAGTCAAGTGGTGGTTGCGGAGGCGCTGGCGGGCCAACTGATATATTTGGTGTGCGACTTTCTGATGCAGGCGGAGGAGATACAAATGCAACGATGTATTGGGATAGTAATAGTGCCGAGTATTTAAATGAAGATTCGAGTGATGCATATAAGGAAATTTATGTTGATTTGACTGATACCATTGGCACGGAGACGACCATATCTTTTATATTCCATTCCGACAATATGATTAACCAATCGGGTATTTATATTGATAATGTTGTGGTCTTTGCACAATAATTATTCATCTTTCAATTGCACTACAAAAGACCAATCTGTTTGTGAAGTTGTAGCTGCATTCGAAGCGGAGCCTTGTTGCCATGTTTCATAATCCAGTGAGCAACAGTTTTGTACCATTCGTCACCATTTTGAGCAACGGGAGATATGAAGATTTCACATTTAAGTGTGGCAAGATAGTCAAGCTGCCGTTCAATCCAGGCTAAATCATCTTCATCGTTAGCAATAATTTTCAGCCATCCTCGTTGTGCAAGCAGTTTGTAGTTGTCTGTGTCAAAAATGTTATGCCCACTTGAAGGTGGCTTTAAATCGACAGAAAAGAGTGCTTTTGGCACGCGATATGCCATTTTTGTAATTGGTAAGGTACCATTAGTTTCAATAGAAATTGTTGTATAGTTTTGTGATATGGCAGTAAGCATGGTTGTTAACTCATCCTCTTGTAAAAGTGGCTCGCCTCCCGTTATACAGAGATGTTTTGCACTGTTTTGTCCCATCAGAGCAATTAACTCTGAGGTTGATACGGTTTGTGGGGCATCTCCCGATTGGGATTCTGCTGTATCGCACCAGCTGCAGCGCAAATTACAGCCGTGTAAGCGGACAAAAAGAGTGTTATACCCTTGAAATGGACCTTCGCCTTGAAGTGATGAGAATATCGTGTTTAGAGCAATCATAAAATCTGTTTACATCTCCTGCAAAAAGTTCGATTTCATTTTACAAGAATGGGTATTGATTGCAAATTTTTACTCTGAGACGGTAATAGTTTGAGCTGTGTTGATGTTTTTCTCTTGTGGGTTGTAGTAAGGTTTTACAGATGACTCTCCAGTCGAGCCTTTTATTGGATAATCGGCTATTAAATCATAGTGAAATGTTGCGGTGGTAAGAGGGTTGATGTGGTTAATATAGAGAATGATTTGTCGCGGCGTTGTCTCAAATTTTTGGAGGTATTCCCCACTTGTAACAGCAGCTGTCAGTTTGTCGCTAACCAGGGTGAAGCCTGGAGGCAGACCGATGCTTGCGAGAATAACATTCACGCCACTATCAGATATATTTTTGACGGTTACTGTGACAGCGACTGTATCGTTTACCTGGAGCGTTGTCTTGTCGTATGTTACCTGGATTTCAAGAGGTCCTGACTCTGCTACCTCTTCGCCTGGAATATACCATGAGGCAACAGATTGATAGGCCATCATTCCACTTCCCGTAAAAGAGAGGTCAATGGTGTTGTCACCAGCGACTCTATTTTCTTTGAAATCTATTAATCGTAAGACATCTGAGTTTTCAGGAGTAATAATAATGGTTTTCTCAGGTGAGCCATTGGCACTGACTTTAACTGTTGCATTTGTCTCTGTCGGAGTGCCGCCAAGAGACTCAATCATAAAACGAAGAGCAAGGACTGTTCCCTGCGTGGTTTGCCATGTTCCCATCGAATCCTTTTGTTGTGTAATCCAATCAAGAATTTCTTGTACCGTTGTGTTGTATCCACCATCTTGCACAAGAAGAAGTCCAACAAGTGCCGTTGTTTCAAGAGTTGCATTATCCCCGTCGCTGTATGTCTCTGTCTTTTCTGTCTGCGTCCAGTATGTGGCACCATCTTCGGTTGTTGACTTCAGTTCTAACAGTTTAGTAATCAATGTATCCACCGCAGATGAGTTTCCGCCGCCATTAAGAATGGCGATAGCACTCATTGCGATAGTGTAGGCATCTTCATCTCCTGAACAGTTAGCTTCTATATAGCTCACCCCTTTTGCTACAGCGCTATCCTCTTTCTCGGCGCGCGATAGTGCCCAGACGCCATAGGCTGTTGTTCGTAAGAGAGAGCTCGTAAAATTATTGATTGCTCCCTCTTGAATTCCACCACTTGATGGTTCAAATGAGCCGTCACTATTTTGCTTCTCTACCATCCATTTTGCTGTTCTCGTGATAATGTCAGGGTCAACAGAGTGTACGGCACTCATATCGACAAATTCTAAAAGTCCGTATGCGGTGAGAACAAAGTGTGCGGGATCCTCTCCAAACCACTCGAAGCCTCCATTTGTGCACTCGTATGTGAGCAGACGCTGATATCCTTGTGCCACATAATCTCTCGCTTTCAAATCAATTTCGGGAGTAAGAGCATCTGTTTTTGCAAGATAGTTGAGAAGAAGCACATTTGGATAGGTAGCAGATGATGTCTGTTCAAAGCAGCCGTATGGCATTTTCAATATGGCATCTAGCCCCTCAATTGTCTGTGATATTAGTTTTGGATATATTTTTATAAAGAGCTCTTCACTATCTTTGATGGCATTTGGTGGAATGGTGAGAGTTATGTTTTTATTTTCCTTGAGTATTCCACTGTCAGATGCCGATTGCTTTATGCCGTTTGGAAGGACAGTAACAGAGCGTTTAACCGCATCCGAAAGAAGTGTTCCCTCAGCATGAATCGTCATTGTATGTTTCCCTATTTTAAGCACTTTGATAGGGAAGTAGATAGCAGAGACCGAGTTTGCAGGAACGGTAACCTCAACTGTTGCACTTCCTAACATTGAGAACCACGCTTCAGAATCGGCTGTTAGCTTGATTGTCTGTGGCTGTGGAAGATAGTTATATATGCCAACGGGGAGTGATATCTCATCATCTTGTGTGAGAAAAACAGGAAAATCAATATCAACAAAAAAGTCTTGAAATACGCGGATAGAATTTAAAGAGCTTCCTAAATCGCCACCCATTGAGTTTGCGAGTGTTGTTACTCGCCAGGTAGTAATAGAATCAGGCATTGTGAGGTTTATCGTTGCTATCCCTTTTTCATCGGTTATCAATTCAGGATTGTAATAGAGCGTTTCAGGAAACCACTCACGAACTTTAACACTGCTGCTTCCGGTGTCGGCTGTGTCGGCTGTATCTCCCGTGTTGCCGGTGTCGCATGTATCACCTGTGTCACCAACAGCTTCATCACTTGTTTCACCCCAGTCATCTCTTTGTATGCAGATGGTCGTAGTAACGAGAATATCATCCTCTGTCTCAACCATCTCATCTGGACCGGCGGATATTACTGTTATTCTACCGCTCAACTCTGTGAATTCGTCTGCTGTTCCACTCATTGTGTTGTTCCACGAGTCTGCGTTTTCACTCTTTTCTAGAATTGATGCAATTCTGCTGTCATTCATGTTAAAATCTAGGCAGTTAGGATGGTTGTTGTCCTTATAATCTTGGAATATCTGTTGAATCTGTCTCGCTGTTACTTCGCGTGCTTTACGGTGATAATCCTTCTCAATACTTGTATAGTTGTCCAGAGAGATTTCGTGTTGCATAAATGCGTCATTGCTTGAGAAAAATGCCTCTGTTTTTTTGTTGACCACTTCATCTCTCTCTTCATCTTCTGACTCTGTACAAATGTCGTCATAGCTGATGCCATATATGGTATAATTAGACTCCATTATTGAATTTTCGATATCAAAATAACTCTGTTCCATTCCCGGTAAAAAGTCAATGACATGGAATACAGCTTCATCAACCATTGCGATACCTAATGCCGCTTCTACGGCCTCTCCATCGTTATCCTTCACCGTAAGAGTGACGACCGCCTTATCACGAGGGCGATACTCTTTTTTGTCAGTGGAAAATTCGATAGCGAGAGATGATGTTTTTCTTATAAAGATAACTTTTGATGCACGAATGATATTACCTTCATCTGTGAGATAGTAGGCAATCATCTCAACAGGACCAGAAAGATTCTCATCGATAGTGACCTCAAGTGTGCCACTTCCTTCAGAAAGTTCAATGGTTTTCGTAAGATATATCTGCCCACCAAGCAGAATGTCGAGATATGCTCTGTCGGGAAGATCTGAAGGTTCGGGTGTAGATGGGTCAAATCCTGTGAAAAGGTTGATAGATATGCTCTCTCCGACCGTATATATAGAGGCATCGGTAGTAAGAAAGAGGAACTCATCTGTTGCCGCTTTTCTTGCACTGCTGCTAAAGAAATATTTCTTTCCATTAACGATGACAGTAGCCGTAATTAACTGGGAATCGGCGATAGTAATTGAGAACTCATTAAAACCAGCCGCATCAGTCATAACTTTCTTGCTCTCTTCTCCGGATGTTATAACCACTTCGCTAGCGATAGGAGCACCATTTGGATCGGTCAAGATGAGATATATTTGTTGCTCAACACCAGGAAGTATTTTACCAGCAACCGGGACAATTGTTGCAATAATGGGAGATTTAGCCACTGTGCGACTCTTTTTTATTGATTGAGTATGATTGGCAGAGTCTGTAACAGTGATTTCAAGTGATACTGATGCTTTTCCTTGATCGAGCAGGGTGCCTGTAAAGTAAGATGGCAGGGTAAGTTCAAAATTATATTTTCCCTCTTTTGTTAAAGTGGCATCTATAATTTTAAAGGTTGTTTCAGATATGTCAGTCTTTTTTGCTTCTATATGAACCAGTGCATTTGAAACAGGTTTTCCATAAAAATATTGAGATGAAATTTCACCCTTTAGCGTGTCGCCAGGAAGATAAAATTGTTTTTCTGACTTAAACTCAATGCTAAATTTTGGAAGCACATAATGCTCCACTTTGACTGTTTTTTCTTGAAGGATTGTCTCATTGGCAATAAAGGTGATTGTATATGCTCCAATATTGACAAGCGTTGCTAATTTGAAATCAGCAGAGAAGACACCATAATCACTGGTTTTCGCCGTTTTCTTAAATACTTTATTGCCTTTTGAATCACTAATTTCTAGTGTTGCCGTGCGGTTTGGGATTGGTGTTTTATCGGGAGTGTTTAAAAAGAGTGAACGAATGTGGATAATTTGTCCTGGTTGATATATGGGTTTATCGGTGGTGAGAAGTACCTTGCTTCCTTTTGGAGTATTGTTTTCGCTGATAGTTGTTTCAATACTTCGTGTGCCCATCTCTGTTTCGGTTGTAATAATCATCTTTAAGGATGTGTCAACTACTTGATCAACGGTGATAGGAATTGTTGCCATTCCAAACTTATCTGTTTTTCCAGTGAATTCTGAAAGGAGTGTTTCATCATTGTAGAGTGAGATTTTCAACTCTTTTAGAGGTGTGGTGTCATGAGATGAGTTGAGCGGCTGGCCAGAGCGCATGTCATTCACAAAAAGTCTAAATGTTGATGGCTCACCTGTCTGAATCGTCTCTCCACCTAAAACCTTCGTTTTAATGCGAGGTGAAATTCTAAAGAGGGAGGTAATGCCACGCAATGTGAAAGTTTCCCATCTAATTTGATAGTCCATGAGCAGTGGGGTGAGCTCTTCAAGTTCGGGAAGAAAATCTTTTCCAAGGGCTATTTTAATCTCTGTGTTATCTTTTGAGATTTTTGTTGAATCCTCTCGTTCCATATCACTTTTCTCTTCTCCATTGAGATCGGTAACAACAATCTTAATATCTGTAGTGATGCTGTTCTTATCGTATAGTTTAAAGGGGATATTCATACTATATTCACCTTTTGTATCAAGTGATATATAGATTCTCCCCTCATCAATCTCAAGATTTCCAACTCGAATAAGGTGAGATTCTCCATCCTTAAATGGATTTTGACTCTGCGGGGATGTCGAATCTCCGCCACCACAAGAAAAGATGGTAAAAAAGGTAAGAAATAAGACGAACAACATTTGAAAATTCTTCATAATAGCTTCTCCTAATTGGTTAGCACAAACATTTAAGAGTTTAGTAACCATAGAGAGAGATATTTATTGAAATTATTTTAAAATTATTGTTTAGCTGACAAATATCAAGTCATTGTTGAGAGAAGTGGATACTCTCCTTCAAATATCCCCTTGACATCTTTTTCAGCAAATGTTATAAAAAATAGAATGTTGTTTCTTGCATAATTTAAAGGAGTCCGTCATGAGTCTTTTTTCTCGTTTTATTTTTTGTAAGAATCGTGCCAAACTAGCCGTTTTTGTTGCAACTATTTTGCTTGTTATGAATCTTTTTGCGTCAGTTGACACAATCACCATTTTGAATGGCTCCGAGTGCGAACAGACGGGCGTTTGTCACTATAGAATGCAGTTCTCATCATGGTTTTCAATCAATCCAAGCTATCCAGAAGATTATGATTATTATAGGAATATAAAAGATCCTCAAAACAATTGGCACAGCACAAATGGGACGCTTCTTGATTGTATGAGCAGTGGTGTTTGCACGGCGATTGCGTCTGATCATGTTGATTTTAATTATACGCATCCAGATAGTGGCGCCGTTGTGGTCAATATGCAGGTTGAAGATTATTGGGGTGGTGATTACGCTGCTGCGACGCTGAATCATTCCGTTGAGCTGTTTACGGTTCCTGATCCTGGTTTTCAGGCATGTATTACCGCTGAAATGGATATTAATGGTTATACAAATATTAATCAGATAACAACTCTCAGTTGTAATAGCATCGCTCTTACTTCGATTGAAGGTGTTGAACTGCTCACTTCGCTGGAAAGTTTGAATATTGCGGGAAGCAGTGTGAGTGATCTTTCACCGGTGTTGCAATCGAGTTCGCTTCTTTCATTTTCTTTCCTTGAGGCAAATGGCTCGATATATATAATAATGGATGATGATTTGACCGTTTTCAAGCAGTGGATACGAGAGCATATTGCCTGTAGGCGCCTGTATATACCTTCATGTGATGATGCAATGTATGTGGGAGATTGTCCTTCTCCATTTTTCACTGATAGATGTAATGATGGAACTTGTCATTATAACTATAGTACAAATGAACCTTTTTGTAATTGTGATAGTGGCTATTTAAATGGTGCAAACTCAGATTTAACTTGTATTTCATGGCTTGATAGTGAAATGGCGGCAATCACCACAGAAAATCCGTTCATCGCAAATAGCACTGATTCTTGGAATAATTTTAATGAAACAGAAACCTATGCCTGTATTCTTGGAACTAGTGATAAACTTGGAAATTGTATATCAAAAGATGTGATTTCCTATGAAGGAAAGTTCAAATCATGGGAATATAATAATGGAGAGAAAGAAGATATTGAAATTTATTTTTATGCGGCAAAGCCGGCAAATGTAACAGAACAATTGCCACTTTTAATTGTGTCTCATGGTGGCGGTGGGTTTGCTAGTCATAAATATACAAAAACTCTTGCTGCAGAGCTTAATATGTTTGTAATTTATTATTCAGGTCCTGGAAGAGGTCCTTATGAATGGGATCTTATAAATAAAGAACCTATCCGAGATGAGAGCGGAGGTTTGACGGAAATTAATTTTAACACTGAATGGTCAACAGGCACAGATCATACTTATTATAGTGTTCCTGATAAAAATGATAAGTTTTTTGATTCCTCACCAGATCCACGAGGTTCTTGGATGTGGGGACACACTGTCGCCGCAATGCGAGCTATCACACTTGCCGCCGAGAATGATGACATTGACATGGAGAATGTTGCCATGCTTGGTGGCTCTGCTGGAGGTATTGCAACACTGTTGGCATCATCAGTTGATGATAGAATTAAAGTTGCTGTTCCCACTATTTCATCTCTTGCGATTGAAGATGCGGTCGCTTCACAGAATTCTTGGATAAATGCTTTAAGAGTTTGTACAGATAACGCGCAGGATGATACAACACCCGATTGGATGGCATTTATAGATCAAATTGTTGGAAAAGATGCACTTATAACAAGAAATCGTGTGCCAACACTTTTTCTTAATGGTGCAACAGATGAATATTTTCCACTGAATGCTCTGAATAGCACTTATGATTCTATGGCCAATAAGGATTTAAGCAGATTTTCAATTCAATATAACAGAGGGCATGATTGGGTTACACCTCAAATAGGTGATACAGTTGAGTTTCTTCATATGCTTTATATGCGTCTCAATAGCGGAACTTATCACTGGTTAAAAAATCATCTTGATTTTCCAAATAATAATCAAGATGTTAACTTAGATGATGATAGATTAGGAACAATACCAAATATCCCAACAGTTACAACTCCTGTTAATCAAGATGGTAAATATAAACCAGAGGTTATAGTTTATAATCCTAATAATTTAAATATTGAGGAAGTTAATTTTTATTATAGTAGTAATGAAGTGTTGGAAGAGCAAGGATTGAATTATTATAAAGTAAGTTTACCAATGCACTTTATTCTAAATGGAGATCTTATTTATACCTTAAATGATACCATGTTTTTACCTGATAATTTCAATAATTCCACCTCATTTTATTTTGCTGATGTCACCTATACTCTTTCAAATGCTTCTAGTAATATAGAACACTTCTATAGTACTTTTTATCTCTCTTCAAAACCTAAGATTAACTCAACTCCATATATTTTACCATGGACTACTCCAACCTGTAATCAAAATTCAGGCACCTCAAACACTCTATTTATGTGGTGATGAAAATGAAAAAACTACTATTACTACTTCTCTTTTTACAAATAGGTTGCACTCACTCGGTACACAACATTGCAACTTCAGATGAAGATTCAGTTATTATTGATGATGTTGTCCACGATAAAGATACCACTTTTGATCAAGATTTGATTCCTGATAAAGATGAAATTCAGGATGAAGATATTATTATCATTTATTGTGACTCAAGCCCTTGTGAAAACGGCGGAATTTGCACTGACAAAACTGATGGTTATCATTGCAACTGCTTAGGCACTGGTTTCAGTGGTCGAAATTGTGAGTTTATTCCAGGAGCATTTGTTACCACTTGGAAGACTGACAACGAGGGCGTTTCCGAAGATAATCAAATCATTATTCCAACACAAGGTGATGGATACAATTACGCTATTGACTGCAATAGTGATGGTATTGTAGAGGCGCACCATCAAACGGGAGATTACACCTGTGAATATGAAACACCGGGAACTTACACCGTTTCAATCACAGGAGATTTCCCTCGGATTTACTTTGATGACAACTCTTCTCGTAATGACTATGATAATGAAAAGATTGTGTCGATTGAACAGTGGGGAACAATTGAATGGAAATCAATGGAAAAAGCTTTTTCTAGTTGTGAAAATCTGAGTTTGAAGGCGATAGATGCTCCAAATCTTCTAAATGTTATAAGTGCAAAATTTATGTTCTTTAAAATAATGGTGATTAATCAGGGCGTCAGTTCATGGGATCTCTCACATATACAGGATATGAATGGAATGTTTTGTGGAGTAAAAGATTTTAATCAAGATATCAGTGGATGGAATGTGTCTAGTGTTACCAATATGAATATGATGTTTTATGGAGTTAAGAATTTTAATCAAGATATCAGTGGATGGAATGTTTCCAATGTTACCGATATGAATATGATGTTTAAGGAATCAGGGTTTAATCAAGATATCAGTTCGTGGGATGTCTCTAATGTCACCGATATGGGTAGTATGTTTAGTGGATCATCATTTAATCAAAACATCAATTCGTGGAATGTTTCGAGTGTCACAAATATGAGAGGAATGCTTGCTAACGCTTATTTCAATCAGGATCTTAATTCTTGGAATGTTTCGAATGTTATTAATATGAGCTGGATGTTTGGTGGCGTTTTTAATAAAGATATTAGCTCATGGGATGTTTCCAATGTCACCGATATGAGTGGTATGTTTTCATATACAAAAGCATTTAATCAAGATATCAGCTTATGGGATTTTTCAAATGTCACCGATATGAGTAGAATGTTTGAAGGAGCGGAAGCATTCAACCAAGATATCAGTTCATGGGATGTTTCAAATGTCACCGATATGAGTGGAATGTTTGAAAAAGCAGAAGCATTTAACCACGATTTAAATGGTTGGAACACCTCAAAAGTCACCACAATGGAAAGAATGTTTGCAGAATCAGTGACATTTAACGGAAAAATAGATAAGTGGGATGTTTCAAGCGTCACCACAATGCAAGAGATGTTTCTAGGATCAGTAGTATTTAATCAAGAAATAGACTTGTGGAATGTGTCAAAAGTAGAAAACATACATGGAATGTTTAGGGAGGCAGTAGCATTTAATCAAAAAATAGACTCTTGGGATATTTTACAAATAAAAGATATGAGCTCTCTATTTAGAGACAATGTTACATTTAATCAAAGTTTGGATTCTTGGGATATGAGTAATACTCCATTTATTGTATCTATGTTTTTAGGAGCACAATCATTCAATGGTAAAATAAATTCTTGGGACACTTCAAATTTTTTATCGATGCCGTTTGTTTTTCAAAATGCCGTTTCGTTTAATCAAGATCTCAGCTCATGGGATGTTTCAAACTTTGAGAATATGTACTCACTATTCAAAGGAGCCACCTCATTTGATCAAAGTTTAGCTGCGTGGGATATTTCAAATATATATCCAATGGATAATGGCGGACCTTTTGATCCACCAACAAAAACAAGTATGTTAGAAATGTTTGAAGGCGTGACTCTCTCCACCGCAAATTATGATGATACACTGCAAGCGTGGAGTAAATTAACACCTCGTTTCGGTGTGCGATTTGACGCAGGCGGCAGCAAATACTGCACGAGCGAAGCAGCGAGGCAGAAACTAATCAGCACTTATAAATGGGAAATTAATGACGGCGGAAAGGATCCCGATTGTGAGGAGTAGATTTGAGAAAGGTGTTAAGTCACGTGAAGGGGGTAATTCCGATGCACTATTTGTGCGTCGGTTTGACCCCGAGCGGCATTCTATTATAAAAAATCAAACAAATCGTTCAAGTCGGACATTTTTACTTTGCTTTAATAGCTCATTTTATAATAATATAAATTTTTACTTTGCTATGAAATATTTACACTAATCTATCGTTCCCTTTTATATTCTCTTGTAATTATTGCCTGTTTTTCAGGCACAAAAATTGCATTAACAAGAGCCTGGTTTTATCGTAATCGACTATGATTGCGCAATAGAGTGTATTTTTAGAATATTGCTATACAAGATATGGAGGCCTCAGTGAGTCAAACAGCAAAGCAAACAGTCTACAAAAGGGAGCCAATTGCAATTATCGGTATCGGGTGCCGTTTTCCTGGTGGTGCAGCAGATCCTGAACAGTTGTGGCAAAATCTTTTGAATGGTGTTGATGGAATTCGTGATATTCCTGAAGATCGTTGGGATATTCGCAAATTCTTTGATGAGGATAAAGATGCACCCGGTAAAATGTTTGTAAAACAGGGTGGCTTTCTTCAAGAGCGAGTTGATGAGTTCGACCCACTCTTTTTTGGGATGTCTCCTCGTGAGGCTGCTGTTGTCGATCCCCAACAAAAACTTCTTCTTGAAGTTTCGTGGGAGGCATTTGAAAATGCTGGTTTGACAAGAGAGAAGATATACGGTTCAAAAACCGGTGTTTTTGTTGGTGGGTTTACGGTTGATAACAAGTTAATTCAGCTTGGTGAGCTCAATAGAGATTTGATAAATTCTCACACAGCAACCAGTTCAACCATGGTTATTATGTCCAATAGAATTTCATATATGTACAACTTGCGTGGACCCGCAGTAACAATGGATACTGCCTGTTCATCATCGGTTATTGCAACGCACTATGCCGTTCAAAGTCTGAGAAACGGTGACTGTGATATGGCACTTGTTGGTGGCGTAAACATTATGTTAAAGCCTGATTATCCGATTGCGATGTGTAAAGGTGGCTTTTTAAGTACTCACGCCCGTTGTAAAGCATTTGATGGTGAAGGAAATGGATATACCCGCGCTGAAGGTGCTGGGTTTATCGTCCTGAAACCACTTGCAAAGGCGCTTGAAGATGGTGACCGAGTGGATGCCGTTATTATTGAAACTGGCGCAAATCAAGATGGTCAAACAGCTGGTATTTCACTGCCAAACCCAGTAGCACAGGAAGAGTTAGTGCGTGAAGTATATGGAAGAGCAGGTGTCTCGGCAAAAGATGTTGCCTATGTTGAAGCACATGGAACAGGGACAAAAGCAGGTGATCCAGCAGAATTGAATGCACTAAACGCAGTCTTTCAAGAAGTGCGTGATGTTGATGATAAAGCGTGGGTTGGCTCAATCAAAAGTAATATTGGTCATATGGAAGCTGGTGCAGGTGTTGCGGGTATTATCAAAGCCGCTCTTACGATGAAACACCGAGTGGTTGCGCCTAATATTCACTTTAACACACCAAATCCAGCAGTGGATTTTGAAAATATTAGATTGCAAGTGCCAGTAAAACCTGAGCCACTTCCAACAGAAGGTATCGTTTATAGTAGCGTCAACTCTTTTGGATATGGTGGAACGAATGCACATGCACTGCTTTCAACAGCGCCTCAGATTGAGGAAATTCCTCCTGTTGATGTAACGCTTGAAGATGGGCATAAATGGCTTGTTCCTGTCTCCGCACGGGGCGATGATGCACTGCGTCAGCAGGCTTTAAACTATGTTAATGTGCTTAATGATAAAGATGTTACGATGACAGATTTTGTCTATAGTGTAAGTACTCGCCGTTCGCACCATAAAAACCGTTTGGCAATTGTTGCTGACTCAAGAGAGGATTTGATTGCCTCACTGAAAGCGTACGGAAAAGATGGCATGGCAGAGAAAGCGGTCTCATTTCAGATGAGTTCACTTGATAAAAAACCACTTGTCTTTGTCTGTACAGGTATGGGTCCTCAGTGGTGGAATATGGGGCGTGAGCTCTATGAAACAGAGGATGTTTACCGTACTGTTGTTGATAAGTGTGATGCTCTTTTTAAGAAGTATAGTGGCTGGTCTATCCTTGAAGAGATGATGAAGGATGAGAAGTCAACAAATATGTCTCAAACTCGTATTGCTCAACCGGCAAACTTTGTTATTCAAGCTGGCATTGCCGCTCTTCTTGAATCACACGGTGTTGTGCCTGATGCAGTAATTGGCCACAGTGTTGGCGAGGTTTCAGCGGCCTATCTTTCGGGTGCACTCTCACTTGAAGATGGTGTACTTGTCAGTTATCACCGCAGCCGTCTCCAGCAGAGTGTGGCAAATCAAGGTGGTGGAATGATTGCAATTGGTCTTTCAGAGCAAGACGCAATGGCAGAGATAGCCACATATAATGATGTTTCGATTGCCGCAATCAACAGTGCGACAGCGGTAACACTCTCCGGAAATGAATCATCATTAAAGAAAATTGGTGAAAATTTAGATAAGAGAGGCGTTTTTAACCGTGCGTTAAAAGTTGAGGTTGCCTACCACTCATCTCATATGGATCCAATTCACGATGAACTTTTTTCTGTTCTTAAAAAGTTAAAACCACAGACAACAACGACGCCACTCTATTCGACCGTAACAGGAAAAATGATAGATGGAAAAGAGATAACCGCAGATTACTGGTGGCATAACGCTCGCGGAAGTGTTCGTTTTGCTGATGGTATTCGCTCTATTCTTGCGAATCTTGAAAGTTGTGATTTTGTAGAGGTTGGACCACATCCAGTGCTTAAAAACTCAATTAAAGAGGTGGTTGCAGAGCTTGGAGCACAAGCTGAAACCGTACAGACACTGAATAGAAAACTCGAAGAGCGCAATACCTATTATGCCTCACTTGGCACGATGCATACCATTGGCCATTCGCCTGATTGGGAAAAACTGTTACCAACGAAAGGTCACTTTATTGATTTGCCCTCCTATCCTTGGCAGAGAGATATCTATTGGCAAGAGAGTGCTCGATCACGAGAGGATCGTCTTGGACGACCAGGATATATCTATTTTAACGAGTGGTTACGGACACCAAATCCAACATGGCAAGTTGAGGTAAACAAACATCTTCTTCCCTATCTTCCTGATCACAAAGTTGATGGAATGACCATTTTCCCAGGTGCTGGATATTGTGATGCGGCTCTTGCAATGCATCATAATATTTTTGGTGAAGTTGCCGCAACTATTACCGATATTACACTTCATAATGTGCTTGCAATTCAGCCGAATACTTTGCCAATGTTGATGAGCAGCTTCAACTCTGAATCACAAAAGTTTTCGATGCACAGCAAAGATAGACTTGATGAAGATGGTTCGTGGAAGCTTCACGCAACAGGGCGTATTATTGAGAAGTCACGGACGACACCCTTTGAGAAGCTCGCAATTGATGAACTGAAGTTTGAGTTAAATACAGAGATTGATGCAGAGAAGTTTTATCGTGATTTAGATGATCAAGGGCTTAACTATGGACCATGGTTTAGACCAGTAAAAGAGATTTATACCAACCACAAACAGGTGTTAACTCGCATTGAAGCACACGAAGAGATGGAAGATACAAAAGGTGAGTATTTACTTCATCCGACTATTTTAGATGCCTCTTTTCAATCACTGATTGCCATTGTTTCTGATGATGATGGCTCCTCTGATCCATTTGTTCCTGTTACTATCGATCGGTTGAGTTTGATTTCAGCTCCTGGGCGTAAATGTTACAGTTTTGGTGAAATAACTAAGCAGACAGAGAGTGCGATTTGGGGAAATATCACCCTTGTTGATGATAACGGTGTTGTACTTGCTCATGTTGACAATTTAAAGTGTCAAGTGATTCCTCGCGCTGAGAAGGCAAAAGAGGGTGCACTTGATAAGTTGATTTATGCAGTAGAGTGGGAAGAGAAAAAGTTTGATAAGAGTGCTGCTCTCTCTTCTGGCGTTGTTGTTTTGGCAGGTGAAGAGGCGTTGACCGCAGCTGTTACCGATGAGCTAAAACAGAAAGGAACTTCATTCTACCGTGTTGATATGGGTGAAAAAACAGCAGCTGTTTCTGATACTCTTTTTACTCTTGATGCAGTTTCATCCGAAAGTTTTAAAGAGCTTTTTGCACTGTTGAAATCAAAGCCTTTTGATACGCTCATTGATTTGACCGCGACAAAAGAGGTCGGGAATGATGTCGATATTGAGTTGATAACAGATGCTCTAATGCCACTTACCTATACTGTTCAAGCATTTGCAGCAAATGAAATTACCAGAGAGTTAACCATTACAACGGTTACAAAAAATGGACAGCCTTTTGAAGTTGACGACTCATTCTCTCTTATAACAACTGCGCTGACCTCACTTGGGCAACTTGTTGAGAATGAACATCCACAGTTGACTTGTCGTTCAGTTGATATTGCTGCTCTTTCAGATGCTCTTCACATTGTTGAAGAGGCACTTTCGAAGGAGGGCGATTCAGATATCGTTGTGAGAGGTTCTCGCAGATTTATTCGCCGTTTAGTGGGAAGTGCAATTGAAGATACCACAGTTTCTGTTGAGACAGTATCAACAGATATGCCACTGGTTGCCGATATTACACAGCCTGGAAATTTGGATAGTTTTGAATTCAGACAGACAGAGCGCGTCGTGCCACAAGAGGGCGAAATAGAGATTCGTATCCACTCTGCATCTCTTAATTTTAAAGATTTGCTCAAGGTGTATGGACAGATTAATCCAAAAGCACTCGAAGATACCTATTTTGGGAATGGAATTGCGATGGAGGTCTCTGGCCATGTTGTTGCTGTTGGTACAGGGGTGACGAGATGGAAGGTAGGGGATGAAGTGGTAACACCAATTGTTGGTGGTGGCTTTAGAACATACGCAACAGTTCCTGATTTTTATGTTATTCCTAAAGCGTCGACTTTGACAATGGAAGAGGCGACAAATACTATCGGCTTTTTGACTGCAAAACGGGCAATCGAATATGCTGGCCGTCTTGAAAAGGGCGAAAAGATTTTGATTCACAATGCGACAGGCGGCGTTGGTCTTCCTGCTGTCCAAGTCGCAAAAGAGATAGGTGCAGAGATATATGCAACTGCTGGAAACGACGAAAAACGAGACTATTTGAGATCTCTTGGCATTAAGCATGTCTACGATAGTCGCTCTCTTGATTTTATAGATCACATCAAAAGAGATACTGGCGGTAAGGGTGTTGATGTCGTTATCAATGCAATCTCTGGTGATACGATGATTGAAAGTTTCTATCTTCTTGCACCTTATGGCCGTTTTGTTGAGATTGGTAAAAAAGATATCACAGAAAATACTGGCTTGCCAATGAATAACTTCAACCGAAATATCACCTTTGCGGGTATTGATATTGATCGTATGTTTAACGACCGACAAGACACCATTAAATCGATGATGGAAGAGATTGTCACAAACTTTGAAAATGGCACATACAGCAAAGATCCTGTGAAAGTTTTTCAAGCAAATGAGATTGGAGATGCCTTCCGTTTTCTTGGACAATCACGACAAATTGGTAAGGTTATTGTCAATTTTACTACCTGTGATGTTGAAGCAACCGTGCATAAAGATAAAGAGTGGCTTGCTGAAGATGCAACCTATATGATTACTGGCGGAACACGCGGGCTTGGACTTGCAATTGCTGGTTGGTTGAGCAAGGCAGGGGCAACTCGTCTCTCACTGCTTTCAAGAAGTGGTGCAAAGAGTGCAGAGGCAAAAGAGGCAATAGCTGAGATGGAATCTCGAGGAACAGAGGTTGTCGTTGAGGCTGTTGATGTTGCGGACAGTGAAAAGATGCACGCTGTTATCGTGCGTGCAAACAGTAAAAAAGCGCCACTTAAAGGTGTTTTTCACGGTGCGATGGTGCTTGAAGATGGCTTTCTTGTCAATTTAGATAGAGATATATTCAAAAAGGTGTTGACACCAAAAATTATGGGTGCGTGGAACATTCATACAGCGACTCAGGAGCTTGGAATTGCACTCGATTTCTTTGTTAACTTCAGTTCAATATCCTCGCTAGTTGGAAACAACGGTCAAGCAAACTATGTTGCGGGAAATGCATGGCTTGATAGCTTTGCGTGGTATAGAAAGTCTCTTAATCTGCCTGCACAGACAATTAACTGGGGCGTTTTATCTGAAACGGGTGTTGTCTCTCGTGATGATGATTTAGAGGATATTTTAGCTGCATCAGGTATTTATGGACTCTCAACCGATACCGTTCTTAATGCACTTGATTTGATTCTCTCTCATCAAGAAGAGAGTCAAGTCGGTCTTTTTGATATAAATTGGGCGACATGGCTTCAGGCAAACACTCGCGCTGCACAGGGGAGTCGCTTTGCGATTCTTGCAGAGCAAAATAGCGGTGGAGATGAGCTGAATGAAGAGCTTGCGGCACTCACAGAAGAGTTGCTCGCTGTAGACCCAGAGGAGAGATTGACACTGGTTGCTGAAAAGTTGCGAGGTGTTTTTGCCCGCGTACTTAAATTTCAAGCAGACAAAATCGATATGAACGAAAGTATTAGTAACCTCGGTGTTGATTCATTGATGACGCTTGAGCTGAGTAGTACCATTCAAGCAGAGTTTGGACTTTCAATAACCAGTATGGAGTTGCTGAACGGTCCAACGATTATGCAGATGGCAGACCAACAGCTTCCAAAAATTATCACAGAAGAGGATGAGATTCTTGGCTCTCTTGATGATATGAGTGAAGAGGAAATAGACGCTTTACTTGCAGCAGAAGAGGAGAAAGGGGAATAGGATGGCATTATCATTAGCAGAGAAAAAAGCACTTCTTCGCAAGAAAATGCTTGAAAAGAAACAGAAGACATCAGCGGTGCAAGTTGCTGAGATACCCTCAGATTTTAAGAAGCAAACCTATGATATGTTTGCCCTTGGAAACTCTCCCGATTTGCAAGAGATTAAGCAGTTCAGTGCATGGGTTGATAAGGCGCAGGAGAATGCTCTCTATGCCTTTGAGTCGCCTCGGCAACATGAGCAAAAAGAGCAGATTGAGCTGATTAGAGAAGATGGGAAAGAGTTGACGATGGTCAACTTCTCAAGCTATAACTATCTTGGATATGGCTATCATCCAGAGGTGAAGAAGGCCTCCCAAGCGGCGATTGAAAGATACGGAACAGGTGCCGCAAGTTCTCCTGTTATCAGTGGAACATTTCAACTTCACGATGATTTTGAGAAATCTTTGATTGATTTTATGGGTTTTTCGACTAAAACGCACGGCATAAGCCTCTTTTCATCGGGATACGCAGTCAATACTGGTACAATCTCTTCTTTTATGAAGCCAGGAAGTTATATTATTCTTGATGAGACCGCACATGCATCACTTATGGAGGGTGCAGCCCTTTCAGGTGCGCAAATGCGTCTTTTTAAGCATAATGATATGGAGGATTTGGAAAGAATTCTCAAAACGATTGAAAAAGATAAAGTAAGAAAACTTATCTGTATTGAGGGCGTTTACAGTGCAGATGGCGATAGAGGAAACATCAAAGGCGTTGTTGAATTGGCAAAAAGATATGATGCATTTTCGCTTGTTGATGAAGCTCATTCAATTATGATTGCTGGGGAAAACGGTCGTGGTGTTGCAGAGGAGCAGGGCGTTCTTGATCAAGTTGACCTTTTCATTATTACCTTTTCTAAAGCATTTTGCTCGGTTGGCGGAACACTGATTGCAAGGAAAGAGATAACAAGATATGTAAACTGGTATGCTCGCAGTCGGATGTTCTCGGCGGCTATTCCTCCGGCTATTATTGGTGCTGCACATAAGGCACTTGAGCTTGGGAGGAGTGCAGATGGTGATGCACGACGCAAGAGAATTAGAGAGAATGTAACACTTATCAGAGAGCTGCTGCAAGACAAGGTTAACCTTCTTAACACAACATCGTGGATTGTCCCCGTTGTCTATGGTGATGAGACCAAAACCCTTGAGCTGAGTGATTGGTTGCAACGCAACGGGCTTGATGGTCAGCCGATGAACTTTCCTGCCGTTCCTAAAGGTGAGGCGAGGATTCGTCTTTTTGTTACCTCAGAGCATACAAAAGAGCAGATTGAATATGCTGCAAAAGTGCTGATTGAAGCCGCTGAAAAATTCGATTTTTTATCTCATTAATCTAACGAAAGCATCTACTCTGACACCTTGTAATTAAATTCTTGCTTGATAGGAGTCTTTGTGCTATTGTATCAGCGCTTTCTGGGCTTTATGATAAACGAGAAGGAGTTTGCTTTGTTATTTAACACATTGAAATTATTGAATGATTCAGTTGTTGGTCAGTCGGGCGGTAGCGAGATGTTGACCGGATTTGTTTTGCCGATGGTCTTGATTTTTGGTATCTTTTATTTTTTGGTTATTATGCCACAAAAAAAACAGCAGAAAAAACATCAAGAGATGTTGAGTACGCTGCGAAAGGGAGATATGGTTACCACAACAAGTGGAATGCGTGGTAAAATCGTTGAAGTTCGCGATACCACCATGAAGATTGAGATTGCTCCAAAGGTTACCGTTGTGTTTGAACGCAATGTGATTACCGGCATGGTTGCAGAGCAATCAGAAGAGGGTAAGGATTAGTTTTTTTATGATATAGATGCCTTTGAGGCATTGTTAACAGGAGTGTTCGATGGAAAAGAATTGGACAGGGAGAGCGATAGTTACTCTCCTGCTTATTGTAGCAGCGGTAGTTGCGCTTTTGCCGACATTTATGGGAAACAAGAATTATCCTTGGATGTCAAACATTAACGAAGGCATCAGCCTTGGATTGGATTTAAAGGGTGGTATTCACTTTCTTTTGAGTGTTGACTCAGAGAAGGCACTACAAGACAAGATGGATCGTCGTAGTGATGAGATTCGTATGCGATTAGAAGATCAAAAGATTGCATTTAAATCTGTCAAAGTGAGCTCTGAAAATCTCTCTATTCAAGTTGAAGTTGCCGATGGTGTAGACAAAGATAAGTTTAAGGACGAAGTTCTTGACTACTACCGTGATTTGAGACGCGTTGCTGTTTCAGGGAATATCTACACGCTGAAAATGCGTGAAGAAGAGGCAAATCGTGTGAAACAGAGTGCGATAGATCAAGCGTTAGAGACTCTGCGTAACAGAATTGATGAGCTTGGCTTGAAAGAGCCGCTTGTACAAAAGCAGGGTAACAACAACATTTTGATTCAGTTGCCAGGCTACAAAGATATTCAACGAGCAAGAAGTATCATTGGACAGACTGCTCAGCTTGAGTTTCGTATCGTTGCCGAGGATAAAGATCCTGTAGGAAACTACCAAGGTGAAACTCCTGAAGGTATCGCTATCCATCAATCGCGTGGCGGAGACAAAGAGGGCAATGTTTTTGCCTATAAGTCAGCTACTAGTAGTGATAGAGATTTGTTGCTTGATTTCTTAAATAACCGAGTGAAGGCTCCAGAAGGCACGGAGTTCTTACTTGAAGAGAAAGTTCTTGCAACTGGCGAAAAAAGCTATACTGGCTATCTGATGAATCGTGCCGTATATCTTACTGGTGCGATGTTAACTGATGCTCGAGTAAGTATCGATCAACAGAAAAATCAACCATATGTTAGTATGAACTTCGATAGAAACGGTGCTCGTATTTTTGGTGAAGTTACTGATAAATTTACCAAAAGAAAGATGGCAATCGTTCTTGATAATAAGGTCAATTCTGCCCCAGTTATTCAATCAAAAATTTCTGGTGGACAAGCGATGATAACTCTGAACTCTTCAGGTGGTTACAATGCTATGTTCCAAGAGGCAAAAGATTTGGCGCTTGTTTTGAGAGCTGGCTCTCTTCCTGCTCCTGTTACTTTTGAGGAGAACAGGACAGTTGGTCCAAGTCTTGGTGCTGACTCTATCCAAAAAGGAAAGATGTCTGTTATGATTGGCTTCCTTTTGGTTGTTCTCTTTATGGTTTTTTGGTATGGCATTGCTGGATTGGTTGCTGATTTTGCACTCTTTTTGAATATCGTTTTTGTGCTTGCTGGACTCGCTCTGTTTGGCGCAACGCTGACATTCCCTGGAATTGCAGGTATTGTTCTGACGATTGGTATGGCGGTCGATGCGAATGTTATTATCTTTGAAAGAGTCAGAGAGGAGTTGCGAGCAGGCAAATCATTTACTGTGGCACTTAATGCGGGATATGACAAGGCGTGGTCAGCAATTTTTGATGCTAATCTCACGACGGCAATTGCAGCATTTGTCCTTTGGAATTTTGGAAGTGGACCAATAAAGGGCTTTGCAATCACCTTGCTGCTTGGTATCATTAGTAGTATGTTTACGGCGATTTTTGTAACAAGAATGATTTTTCATTTCTTGCACAAAATCGGTTATAAAAAGTTTTCTGTTTAAGCTGTAAGGAAGGAGATAGATAATGAGATTGTTTAAAAAGACGCCAGTTATTCCTTTTTATCGTTGGTTTAAGACCTTTGGAATAATTTCGGCTGTTATCGTAACTTTGAGCCTCTTGCTCTTCTTTGTGAAGGGGTTGACCTATGGTGTCGATTTCGCAGGTGGAACAGAGTTGCAAGTTCGTATAGATGGTGCAACAATTGGGCAAGTTCGCCAAGCACTTTCAGAGTATGGAAAGATGGAGATTCAACAGTTTGAAGGGAAATCTGATGAATTTCTTATTCGACTTCCCAAGATATCTCTTGTTAATGATGTGCAAATTAAGGCTTACATCAAAGATGTTGAGTCAAAAATTGCTGGCACCAAGTTGATTAACAAGCACTATGACAGTGAAGTTGGCGATAGAATAGAGCTCTGGTTTGACAAAGGTGTTGATCAAACAATGCTGAAAACAGTTGGCGAAAAACACAAGTTGCCTCTTGCTGGAAAAATTGAATATAAGCAGATGGGTGACAGATATATTTACCGCATTTTGTTGGTTGGTATCTCTAACAAGTTAATCTCTTCACTTACGACTACTTTAAAGGTTGCGCCGACACTCCTTCGTCTTGAGGCAGTTGGTCCAAAGGTTGGAAAACAACTTCGAGTTGATGCCTTTATGTCGCTTTTGTATGCACTGATTGCCATTTTGTTATACATCGCTTTGCGTTTTAACTATCAGTTCTCTCCGGGTGCTGTTGTTGCGTTGATTCACGATGTTTCAATTACGCTTGGTATCTTTGTTTTGCTTGGAATTACCTTCGATTTGACGATTGTTGCTGCACTGCTTACGATTGTTGGATACTCTCTGAATGATACAATTGTTGTTTACGATAGAATCAGAGAGAATATGGATAATCCAAATAAAGGTGCAAATCTCACGATGAAGATTAACACCAGTTTGAATGAGACACTGAATCGTACACTTCTTACATCAGCAACGACTATTTTTGTTTTAGTTGCCCTACTGATTTGGGGTGGTGGTATTATCCGAGGCTTTGCTCTTGCGATGACTATCGGTGTTGTGATTGGTACCTATTCGTCAATTTTTATTGCGACACCAGTTACCATTCTTCTTGAAAAATATATTGAAAAGCAAGGTCATAAAAAATGAGAAAAAAGGAGTGGGAGTTTTTACACCCCGCCCCGCAAAGTGTAGCCCATATTGCTCGGTCACTTGGGTTATCAGATGTTGTTGCGGCGGCTCTTGTCAATCGTTCTCTTGATGATGTTGAGTCGGCTAGTCTCTTCTTGCAGAATCGTTTGCGTGCACTTCCTGATCCCTTTTTATTGCATGATTCGGAAAAGGCCTCTCTCATTCTTATTGATGCCATTAAGACAAAAAAGAAGATTGTTATCTATGGTGATTACGATGTAGACGGTATTACCTCGACTGTTGTTATGTATAAGTTTCTTCTCTTGCTAGGCGCTCATGTTGATTACTATATTCCTCTGCGTTTAGAAGATGGATATGGACTTAATACCTATACGCTTGAAGAGATTGCAACAGATGGTGGGAATCTAGTCGTAACGGTTGATTGCGGTATTACCAGCTGGAAAGAGGTTGAATACGCAAAAAATCTTGGTATGAATGTCATTGTTGTCGATCATCACCATGTTGGGGAGAAGATTCCTGATGCTGTTGCTATTGTCAATCCTCACCAAAAAGAGTGTCAATATCCCTTTGAGGATATGGCGGCAGTTGGTGTTGCTTTCTCTCTGCTGATGGTGCTTAAAAAGAAGGTCGATGAAGATGGGTTTTTTAAAGGTCAACTTCCAAATCTTCTTGATTATATGGATATTGTCGCTCTCGGAACAGTGGCGGATATGGTTCCCTTGCAAGAGTCTAATCGCATATTTGTAAAGTATGGGTTGGCCCAGATGGTCAAAAATAACAGACCAGGTTTGGTAGCGTTAGCACAAATTTGCGGAGTGAAATCACTTGCCGATATAACGCCAACGGTTATCAGCTATAAAATGGCGCCACGACTCAATGCCGCAGGAAGAATAGGAAACGCTATTAAGGGTGTTGACCTGCTTTTAAGTGAAGATATTGATGAGGCGCGACATATTGCTGAGGAGCTGAACCTTACCAATGAGTATCGTCAACAGCTCGAGGCTGATATTTTTGAGCAGGCTGTGAAAATGGTTGAGGATGGCAAACTTCATGAGACGAGATCAGCGTTGGTCTTGGCATCAGAAAAGTGGCATCCAGGTGTTATTGGTATTGTTGCAAGTCGTCTCACTGAAATATATGCGATGCCAACGCTTATGATTTCGATTGATAGTGGACTTGGTCGAGGCTCAGCAAGAAGTGCAAGAAATGTGCATATATATAATATTATTGAAAAATGGTCAGGGCTTTTGGTGCAGTATGGTGGGCATAAATTTGCTGCAGGAATGACAATTGCCGAAGACAATATCAAAGAGTTTGCAGATAGATTTAATGAAGGTGTAAAACTTGCAATAACTGATGATGACTCTCCAAATGTTATAGAAATCAGTGCCGAACTTCCATTGAATCAACTCTCTCCAGAGCAGGTTGTAGGACTTGCACAACTTGAACCGTATGGGATGAATAATCCTGAGCCGAATTTTCTAGCACGGAAAGTTGTGATAACTAAACAGAGTATAATCAATAAGGCTCACATTCATTGGAAACTAGAGATGGAAGGGCATAAGATTAGCTATAACAGTATTGGCTATGGACTTTTGCACAACGATGTCTCGCCACCGAAAGTAGGCGATTATATCGATATTATTTACTATCCTCGTATCAGTATGTGGGGTGGCAATGTGGCGTTGCAACTCTATATAAAGGATTTTAGATTAAGTAGTGAGACAGAGGATGAATAACTGTATTTTTTGTAAAATCGCCTCTCGCGAAATACCTTCTGAAGTGATAGCAGAAAATGAATATTTTTTTGCAATCAAAGATATCTCTCCACTTTATAAAATTCATCTCCTCATTATTGCGAAGGCACATATCGCGACTGTTTCAGATATTCCTGCTGATGAGATGGAACATTTCTCTGCCGCCTTTGATTTGGCAAAAAAAATAGCTCAAAAGTTAGATGTTGTGGCATCAGGGTACCGTTTAACAGTTAATAACGGCTCAGATGCAGGACAGGAAGTTCCTCATTTTCATATGCATTTTCTGGCCGGAGAACCTCTTCGGAAGTTATAAAAAAGCTTTTTTCTATAGATAGGTTCGTGTAGTAGATTTGCAATAAAAGAATAGCATAGTATACTTATGTTGCATCGTGTGGCGTATCGTTTTTGAAAGGGGTGCTTTTTCTATGAAAAATAAAACATTTTTTGCCGTGATAGTTGTGCTGTTTTTTATAAGTTGTGGCGATAAGATTGCTCAAGATTCAGCAAATGATGACGATACCGAAACTATCCGAGTTGATGAAGATTCTGAGCAGAGTGATGTGGACAAAAATAGACCTGATATCGATGCTCCTCTGGTTGATAGTGATTCTCTTCTCGTTGACGAAATGCAGGACCAAGATGAAGATAATGCTGAAGTGCCTGATACTCCAGCAGTGATGCGATTTCCTTTTCTTGTTGGCGCAGATGTGAGGCCACTTATTACGCTTACTGGCGTTCCGATTGCGGGATATGGTGGGGTAGACAGGAGAAAGACCTTTCCATCGAAAGAGGGTTATAGCAATCAATTTAGACCTGGAACAGGGTATCATGATGCCATTCGAGTCAAATCAATTGTTGTTCAAATGAAAGATGAACCCTCACAAAAATTAGCATTTGTAAGCATTGATACCATTGGAATTACCAATAGTATTATTAATACCGTTGTATTTAATCTTAAAGAAAATGGTTTACAACGAGAAAATATGGTCTTCTCGGCAATTCATACCCACAGTGGTCCTGGTGCTTTGACAGAGAAGAAGTTTTGGCAATTTGCCGCGGTAGATGATTTTAGTCAAGAAGTTTATGACCATGTTATTGCAAACATTGTTGCATCGATAAAAGCAGCCGACACAGCAAAAGTTCCCGCTAAGTATGGGGTTGATACAGGCACTGAAACAGGTGTTTCTAGGAATCGTAGAGATACAAATGTTCCTATCAATCAGGAATTTGCTCTTTTTAAGTTTGAGACGATAGATGACAAACCATTAGCACTTATCTATAACTTTGCACAACACGCAACAACGCTTGGAATGAGTAATCTTGAGTTTACCGCAGACAATGTCGGATATACAGAGCGATCTTTAGAGGCAAAACTTCCTGGAGTTGTTGCAATGTTTATCAGCGGAGCCGCGGGGGATGTTGGTCCGAGGGAAGATACAACAGTTGGCTTTGCATCAGCTGAGATTGTCGGTGAAAAATTGAGCAGCTCTATTGCTGATATATGGAAAACAACAAAGACAGAAGATACAATCTCATTTCATGCAGAAACTATATATAAAGAGTTGCCACAACTCGCTATTAACTACTCAGCGTGTGATGATACTCTTGCAATGATTCTGAAGGCTAATCCACTTCCTCTTGATTCAACATTTGCTGAAACTATCGGTGAGTTTATGGCAATTAAAATCAACGATACGGCAATTCTTACCGTTCCTGGTGAGCCGACTTCAACTATTGGTTTTTTGGTGCAAGAAAAGATGAGAATACGGGGCTTTAATCAGATATTCCTCTTCACTCTTGCTAACGGATATGTGGGATATATTGTTACTCCTGAAGAGTATGATGACGGAGGCTATGAATCGTGTGCGACACTTCATGGCAGAGAAACGGGTGTTTTTATGGAGTCAACGATGATGGATGTTGGAAGATTGATTGAACCCTAGTAGAAGTCTTCAGTGCTTTTATGTTGTATAGTAAGCAACAAACATATCAACAATGATTGGGTCAAATTGTGTTCCTGAATATTTCTTAAGCTCTTTTAATGCTCTTTGCCAATCGCGCCTACGATTATAGATTCTTTCTGCGGTCATCGCTTCAAAAGCGTCTGTAACGCGCATAATGCGTGAAACAAGCGGGATTCTCTCTCCTGCGAGCCCTTCAGGGTACCCAGAGCCATCATAGTTCTCATGATGATAGAGAGAGTAGTAGGCAATTTTATCAAATCCACCGATACGATTAAGATATTCATACGATGTAATAGGATGGCGTTTGATAGCAGCCCACTCATCGTCAGTCAGCTTCTCTTTTTTTCTATAGATATTTCTATTATTTGCTATTTTACCAATGTCATGGAGATATGCTGTCCAGCGAACATCCATAATTTCCTGAGTTGTCATCTTGAGTAAAAGTCCTGTGCGTGCGGCGAAATCCTCAATATGGAGCGAGTGAGTTGCATCGAGATTTGTCAGGTTGTCAACAATTGTGGCTACCATTCTAAAAAACTTTGTTATTGTCTCTGTTGATGAGAAGTAGTAGCGATCTTCTACAGATTTCTGGAGTGTAAAAAAGTAGTCATTAATAAAGTCGGCATCTAATAAATCAGTAATTGAGACATTGTTTTTCAGCATCGTGAGAAATGCGTTGTAAATCTCTGTGCCAAACTCCTCTTCTGATGAAAATCCCAGAAGTGCATGAAGCTCTTCAATAGTAGAGAATTTGTGAATATTCATAAGAATATCGACCGTGTCAGCAATACGAATAATTCGTGCAAGCAGTGGTATTTGTTCTCCCTTTATTCCTTGTGGGTAGCCAGAGCCATCAAAAAACTCATGATGGGCAAAAATAATTGCAGCGATATTTTGGAATGTTGGAAATGTAGAGAGCAAAGAGTAGCTTCGATAGGGATGTGAAAAGGCAAAGAAATCAGTTTTTTGACCAAAAACATCCGGCAGTTCAATCAGCTTATTGACAACATGGTGCTCAGGAGATACGCCACCTATATCGTGTAACATAGAGGCAAAAAAGAGCTCTTTCATCTCACCGTCTGAAAGCTTCATATATTTTCCAAGAAAGTGTGCAATAACAGTAACACGAATAGAGTGTGAAGGGTTGAGTCCTTCAGAATATTCAAGGAGAGTAACAAATTGCGTGATGAAATCTGAGGCAAAAGTAGGCGTTAGAGAGAGCTCTTGCAGTGATGTATAAGTAAGCCGAGTGTGAGGTAAAGTTGCCTCGGATTTCACAATTAGATTGCTCCAGTTGTGTGAAGAATGTCTTTCCAGCGATCGAGTTTTTCAGCTGAACGATCAACGACATCAATCAAATCTTCGATATTGCTAAAAGGTTTGATAAGAAAGTCATTTGCACCATTTTCAAGTGCTGCAACAATTCTATCAACAGTACTGTATGCACTCATCATGATGACTTGTGTTAGTCCAGAAATCTCTTTGATGATACTGAGGACTGTCAACCCATCCATATTTGGAATTAAAATATCAAGAATAGCAATGTGGATAACTTTATTACGAACGATATCAATTGCATCGTCAGATGTATTTGTTGTAAAAACATTGTATCCAGTGCTTTCTAGCAGTCGTTTCAGTGATGCTGTGATATGCTTTTCATCATCAAGAATCAATATATTGAGTTTTGCTTTATTCATTGTTCTTTCTCCTAAAAGCTAAAGAAGTTTTTAACAAGGTGTTCATTGTTAACCATCTTCATAATAATTTTGTAATTATTCCAGAAGTAGTTTCTACCGACAAACTCCTGAGTGTTTTCTTCTTTAAGATGAAAAGAGTCAACAAAACGAACTTGTACGAGAAAGCCAGTGTTTTCAAAAATGTGTTTTTTCAAATCTTCAGTAGGGAAATTATGAGCAAGCAATGTAAGCATAACATCATTCTTTAGATGTGTAATGAATCCTGCAAGTGTTTTTGGTGCATAATTTTCAATAAAGGCGGCAGCAGATTTTGTGATACGATTAATTGTTTTCTCCTCCTCCTTAAATAGGGTGATAATTGAATCGTACAGCAAATGTTTTTGGTTGATACGATAGTGAAATGCATTGCCAATGTGTTCTCTGACAACCAAACCTGTACCCATCAGAAAGTCGAGGGCTTTTTTGTTTGAATTGGGATTAGTGCTACTCAAAGTGGCGATTTTTCTCCCAGTGTAATTCTGCTTGTTGACAAGAATTCTCAAGATGTCAATTTTTGCTCTTGAGCCAAGCATGTACGAAAGTGGTAAGTAAGTCATGTAGCGATACCTCCTGCAATACTTCTTACAAATTGCTAAAAAAGCAACATTATTATTGTATTACATTAAAGGGAGAAAGCAATTTTTTATTTAAGGTTTTAAGCTCTTAAATAAAGAGGGCGCTACATCCCTTATCTGATAGTGGTGAAGTGTCCGGATTTTCACTTTCTTTATCGACTGTTTCATTATCTGTATTTTCATTTTCATCGACGGCTATTGCTGTATCGCTGTCTGATAGTATTTGGATGTCATCATCGCTTGTTTCTGGAGGGTCATCAGGAATTGCGGAGTAATCCTCATTGATATCCCCAAATTTTGCAATCGCAGTATTGGTAAATCCAGCATATACATGTTTCTTATCTAAGATATGTATAGTGTCTGCTTGTACCATCATTCCATCTCCAAGATGTGGTAAGAAGTACTCAATCCATGTTGTACCATCATCGGTGGATTGGGCAGTTAGTGGTGCAAAATCTCCTGCTGCACCGACGAGCCAAAGAATTCCATTGTTATAGGCCATATCTTTTACTCCTGCCACATTTTTTCCTGTGTTCAGTGATGGAGTAAAATATTCTTCAAATGTTGCCATCTTGTCATTGCTTGTTCCAATATTTGAGGGGAGAGGATTTTGAGCACTGTTGAGATCTCTTTCAGTCATATATTTGAGAAAGATTGTCCCCGTCTGTGTTACCACTACTTTTATAGGGACAATGTCCATATTATTTTTTAACGCTGTCCAGTTTTTGCCACCATCAGTTGATTCCCATACGCCACCAAGTGGCTTTACTGTGACTTTTTCTTCCATTACATCATCTTCGCTTGCTCCACCAGTTGCAAAAAGGTGTGTGTCAGTTAAAGCAAAGATAGAGTCGATAGTTACCTCATCACTTGTGCAAATCCTGTGTGATGCCCATGTTTTCCCACTGTCGCTACTGATAAGAATTGAGCCATCAGAGGTTCCAACATAGAGTGTTCCATTGCGATAGATCATCGATTCCCCAGAAATCTGAGGTTTAGGGTTAAAAACATGAACGATATTGAACATATGCATAGTGAAAATATTGGAGGTAACAAACGCGGTAACCAGTGTCATATTGAGTCCTGAACCTTCAAATTTCTCGCGAATACCGCCGATATTCTCCTTGTCCATAAAAATTGTATTTGTCAGAAAACCTTCAGTCATAATATCTGATCCTGAAAGTTCTCGTGGGATAGGATAAAAGTTGTATCCATCGTTGACAAACATCCCTTCGAGCTTACCGTTACCTTGTGAATCTTCATAGAATCCCAGTGTTACCATCGCCGTAGGTGAGCCTGCAGCCATTGACATAAATCCACCGCTACTGACCATCTTCCCTGGTTTTATGATAAACCAAGAATCATCGGCCAATAGAGATGCAAAAAGGGTGAATAGGAGTGCGATAAGTAGGAGCTTTTTCATGGTAATGCCTCACAAAAGATTACAGTCAAAAGGATTATATTGATAATAAAAGGAAATACAAGTAGGGACACTCCTTGTGGGCGCCCTAATAGAAAGTGACGGTGTCATTCCGATGCACTATTTGTGCGTCGGTTTGACACCTCCGAAATCAGGGGATAAAGCTATGCGTTCATTGCCTTCATAAAGTCACCATTGCTCTTGGTTTTGCCCATCTTGTCGAGCATAAATTCCATAGAGTCAATAACATTGAGTGGGTGAAGGAGTTTACGAAGAATCCATACTTTATTAAGTACATCTTTATCAAGCAGCAACTCCTCTTTTCTTGTTGCTGATTTGTTGATATCCAAACAAGGGAAAATTCTCTTTTCCATCAACTTTCTGTCAAGGTGGATTTCCATGTTTCCTGTTC
>JAGLDR010000026.1 GCA_023145475.1 bacterium | reverse complement strand
AGATTAGCAAGATGGGCATACTAATTCATGTTCTTTTTACCATGAAACGATAATTACTTAAGTTGTGCGAGAGTGGCGGAATTGGCAGACGCACTGGATTTAGGATCCAGCGGGCAACCGTGGGGGTTCGAATCCCCCCTTTCGCACCATGTTTATTAATAATATGATGCAATTAATATGATGCAATTTCAACAGATAAATCAACGGAGACACCATGGACATTTCAGTAGAAAGCAAAAGTAGCGTAGAAAAAAAGATTATTGTGACAATTCCTGTGGAAGAGGTTACAGAATTTTTTGAGAACCAATTTATAACTGTTGCAAAAACAGCAAAGGTAAACGGTTTTCGCCCAGGAAAAGTTCCTATTAAAGTGGCTAAAAAGCTTTATGCAAAACAAGTTCAAGATGAGGCTAAATCTCACTTTGTCCAACAAGGATACCAAAAAGCATTGGTTGATAATCAGATTAATCCTGTTATTGATCCTGTTTTTGATATTTCAGACGAAGTTCTCACTCAAGATAACCCCTTCTCTTTCTCTTTTGCCGTTGAAATTCTTCCTGAGCTAAACATTGAGCTACAAGAATACACCATTCCTTTCACTGAAGCGAAATTTGAAGAAAAAATGTTAAAAGAAGAGGTCGAAGCATTCCGTAAACGCCTTATTGAATATGAAGAAAGTGAAGAACTTTCTGCAAAGGATGATAAGATAACAATTTCATTTAAAGGTACTATCGCTGGCGAATCTATTGAAGGCACTGATGGCGATGATGTTGACACAGTTGTTGGATCTGGTCAGTTTGTTCCCGATTTTGATGCTGCACTTGAAGACAAAAAGGCTGGTGAATCATTTGTTGCTGCCGTTACCTTCCCTGAAGATTATCACGGTATAGATATAGCTGGCAAGACAGTCGATTTTGCTATTGAAGTTAAAAAAGTTCTCAAATCAAAAGGTGATATTGAGCTTACTGATGAATACTTGAAAGAGAAAGAGGGCCTTCCTGACACTGTTGCAGAGGTTACGAGCGAAATTGAAAAGAATATAAAAGAGTATATCGAACGCATCAACCGTGATAACAAACGCGGATTGGTTGTCGAGAAATATGTAAAAGAGAATGAAATTGAAGTTCCACCAACATTTGTCAAGATGGAAATCGACCACAGAAAAGAGGAGTTTCTCAAAAAAGAGGGTAACGAAAACAGCACAATTGATGAAGAGACACTCAAATCTTTTGAAGACGAAGCTCTCTTTGCTGTTCGCAGATATGTCATTATGAACAAACTGTCTGCAGACCATAAAATCACCGCAACAGAAGCTGAAGTTGATGCCCTGATTGCAGCAGAAGCGGCACAGTATGGCGTTCCTGTTGAATATATCAAACAGATTTATGACGAGCAAAGAATAAATGAAAAGAGACACACCGTTGTTGATGAAAAAACAATGGACTTGTTGGCTTCAAAGGCACAGTTTGTAGACAAACCAGCAGAGGAAAAAACTGATGACTAATCCTTTTAACACTCTTATTCCAATGGTTGTTGAAAAAGAGGGTGGTGGAGAGAGAGCGTACGATATCTATTCTCGTCTTCTCAAAGATAGAATTATTATTCTTGGCGGCCCTGTTACTGACGATCTTGCCAATCTCATTATGGCACAGCTACTCTTTTTAGAGTCACAAGATCCTGAACAAGATATCAGTCTCTATATCAACTCTCCTGGTGGCTCTGTCACCGCAGGAATGGCAATCTATGACACGATGCAATATATCAAAGCTGATGTTGCAACAATCTGTCTTGGACAAGCCGCAAGTATGGGAGCAGTCCTTCTTGCAGCAGGCGCAGCAGGAAAACGCCACTCACTACCAAACAGTAGAATTATGATTCATCAGCCTCTTGGCGGATTTCAAGGACAGGCAACAGATTTTGAAATTCACGCAAAAGAGATGCTGTTTATAAAAGAGCGATTGACACAGATACTTGCTCACCATACAGGAAAAGAGATAGAGAAACTTTCTCACGATATGGAGCGTGATTTCTTTATGTCAGCAACGGAAGCTCAAACATATGGTATTATTGATAAAGTACATCTCAATCGCTAATTGAAGCAATCACTTATCACGAGGTCTTTCTGAATGGCAGGAAAAAAAAATAAGACATCACATCGAGTAGTTTGCTCGTTTTGTAAAAAAGAGCAAGAGGACGTCAAAAAGATTGTTGCAGGACCAGGTGTCTACATCTGCAATGAGTGCATCGAACTGTGCAACGACATCCTTGAAGATGGTCCGCAACAGACAGAAATTGAAAATACAAATAGAGAAACGCTCACTCCTGAAAAGATAAAAACAGATTTAGATGCGTTTGTAATCGGACAAGAATATGCAAAAAAAGTGCTTGCTGTCGCCGTTTACAACCACTATAAACGCACGGATGCTGCAAAAGGGAAAAAAGCGACAATTGCAATTCGTAAAAGCAACATTCTCCTTGTTGGCCCTACAGGCTCTGGAAAAACACTGCTTGCAAGCACTCTTGCAAAATCTCTCAATGTACCATTTGCCATTGCTGATGCCACATCTCTCACCGAGGCTGGTTATGTTGGCGAAGATGTTGAGAATATCCTTCTCAGTTTGGTGCGTGCGGCCGATTTTGATTTAGAGAAGGCAGAAAAAGGCATTATCTATATTGATGAAATTGATAAAATATCAAGAAGAGGTGAAAACCGCTCAATAACACGCGATGTAAGCGGTGAAGGTGTTCAGCAAGCTCTTCTTAAAATAATAGAAGGAACTATTGCGAACATTCCACCAACTGGTGGCAGAAAACATCCCAATCAAGAGTATATCAAACTCAACACTGCGAATATTCTCTTTATTGTCGGTGGTGCATTTGCAGGACTCACAGATATTATTCAACAGAGAGTCGGCAACAGAAAACTGGGATTTGGAACCGATCAAAAGAAAGAGGATGTTTCAGAGCAACTACTCCATCTTTTACAGCCTGAAGATTTGCTTAAATATGGGTTAATACCTGAATTTATTGGAAGACTTCCAATGACAGCATATCTGAATGAGTTAACAGAAGATGAACTGTTACAAATCCTGACAAAACCAAAAGATGCCCTTATTGCACAGTACAAACATCTTTTTGATCTTGATGATATTAAGCTCACATTTCAGCCTCAAGCTCTTAAAGCGATTGTAAAAAAGACTCTCACCTTAAAAACTGGTGCTCGTGGTCTGAGACGCATTATAGAGACAGCACTTCTTGAAACTATGTTTTCTGCACCCTCTAAAAAAGAAACAATTGCAGAAATCATTGTATCTGCTGGAGTAATTAACAACGATAAAGCCCCAAAGATAAAGGAGAAAAAAGAGATAAAAGCAGATATGAAAAAGATGAAAGGTGGAGCAGTTAAATGACAAGAAGTACCCATCTTCCCCTTCTTCCCTTTCGAGATATTATTATTTTTCCTGATTCTGATGTTACCTACAAAGTCGGTCGTTCTTTTTCAAAACTAGCGGTAGATACAGCACTGCTCACAAAAGAAAAACATATTATTATCGTCCCACAAACCGATGGTGAATCAGAAACACCAACAGTTGAAGAGTTGCACAAATTCGGAACACTGTGTGAAATTATCCATGTTGTTGAAGATGAAGATAAAATCTATCATCTCTTTTTAGAGGGACTCTCGCGCATCTCAATTGACAATATTGAGTTTGTTGATAATTCGTTTCGTGCCTCTGCTCACATTATAGAAACGACACAGACAAAAAGTGTTGCAAAACATTCACTTATATTAAAAAGAACCATTGATAACTATCTCTCACTTGTTGGCTCTCAGGAAGATTTTCAAGAAGATTTGAAAATTACGAATGAAAAAGATGTGCCAGATCTTGTCGCTGCGAGACTCCTTACACCATCAATTGAAAAAAGTGTTGAGCTTCTTTCAACTGCATCTCTTACAAAAAGATATCAACTTGTTACCCTCTTTCTGAAAACTGAAATAGAGCTCTTAAAACTCGAAAAAAGTATTGATAAAAAAGTACGCAACCATATGGAAAAGACTCAGAGAAATTACTATCTCAGAGAACAGATGGATATTATTGCCGATGAACTTTCAGAAAACAGCGGTTATAACGAGGATGATGAGGATGAGGGTGAAGCACCTCTGAGCGACATCAAAAAATTGAAAAGAAGTATTGATAAACTCAAAGCTCCTGAGGCCGTAAAAGAGAAGTTGCAAGAGGAGTTCCGTCGTCTTCAATCACTCCCTCAAATGGGTGGTGAAAACAGCGTTATTAGAGGATATATCGAGACACTGCTTTCCTTGCCGTGGGAGCTTGAAAAACAACCTGAAATAGATATTGCCTACGCAGAAAAGATATTAGAACGAGATCACTTCGGACTGACCGAGATTAAGAAAAGAGTGCTTGAATATCTTGCTGTTTTAAAACTGACAGACTCTATGCGTGCACCTATTATCTGCCTTGTTGGCCCTCCTGGTGTTGGTAAAACATCAATTGCATCATCAATTGCCTCTGCTGTCAAACGAAAGTTTGTCCGCGTTGCACTCGGCGGCATTCATGACGAAGCGGAAATCCGAGGACACAGACGCACCTACATTGGAGCGATGACAGGCAAAATCATTCACTCACTGAAAAGAATTAAATCAAGAAGTCCAGTCTTTCTTCTTGATGAAATAGATAAACTCTCTTCAGACTATAAAGGTGATCCTGCATCAGCCTTACTTGAAGCACTTGATCCCGAACAAAACAGCACTTTTGTTGATCACTTTGTTGATATTGAGTTTGATTTGAGTGCCGTTCTCTTTATTGCAACAGCAAACAACAGGTGGGATATTCCTGTCGCACTAAGAGACAGATTAGAAATTATCGAGCTTGAAGGATATACCTTTTATGAAAAAAAGAATATCGCAAAAAAGTATATTTTACCAAAACAGAAGAAGATAAATGGCATAAACAAGATTCCGCTCACCATCACAGCGTCTGGTATGCAGACACTTATTGAAAACTATACATGGGAAGCTGGTGTGCGAGAACTAGAGCGAAAAATAGCGACAATATGCCGTAAAGTTGCCCTTGCTCATGCAAAAGATAATTCGCACAAACGATATACTATCAAAGCTTCAAACCTTTTTGAGCTACTTGGAAAACCTCTTTACGACAAAGAGAGCAATGCAAAAGAGTCTCGTGTTGGCGTTGTTCACGGACTTGCTTGGACTCAAAATGGTGGTGATCTTCTCACTATCGAAGCGATTAAATTTCCTGGTGATGGAAGTGTAAAAATAACAGGAAGTCTTGGTGATGTTATGAAAGAATCGGTAGCAACAGCGACAAGCTTTATCCGATCAATTTCAGAGTCGCTACTTGGCATCTCTCATCAAGAGTGGGACAAGCAGACAATTCACATACACTTTCCTGATGGTGCAACACCAAAAGATGGACCATCGGCAGGATTAGCAATTGCGTTAGCGATAGCATCACTGATTACAGATCGGCCAGTTATCCCCTATCTTGCAATGACAGGTGAAATTACGCTGCAAGGAAAAGCACTCAAAATAGGTGGACTGAAGGCAAAGGTTATGGCTGCGAAAAACGCAGGAATAAAACAGATACTCATCCCTCACACAAACAAAGATGATTTGAGTGAAATACCAGATGAGATAAAAAAAGATATAACATTTTCACTCATTGAAAATGCAAAAGAAGTGATAGAAATATCATTAAAAAAAAGCAAGTCAATCAATAATAACATACTGGGAGGTATGAATGAACCTGCAAGAACTAAAAAGTAAAAAGAATGAAGATTTGGTATTGTTAGCTGAATCTCTTGGCGTTGAAAATGCTGCGTCAAAAAGATCTCAAGAGCTTATTTTTGAGATTTTACAAAAAATGGTAGAGAAAAAAGAGAGTATTTTGGCTGGTGGTGTTTTACAGACACTTCCTGATGGCTTTGGCTTTCTGAGAAGTGCAAAATACAACTATCTTCCAGGCCCTGATGACATCTATGTTCCCCCACAGATGATAAAAAGATTTGGACTGAGAACAGGACAGACATTGGAAGGCGAAATTCGCAGTCCTCGTGATGGCGAGCGTTATTTTGCTCTTCAAAAAATCACCTCTGTTTTTGACGAAGATGATACTACAAAACTGCGTCATGTTCCTCTTTTTGATAATTTGACTCCATTCTATCCACGAGAACGCCTTGTTTTAGAGTCAAAAACAGGCACAATGTCAACAAGAATTATGGATCTTCTTGTTCCTATCGGAAAAGGTCAGCGTGGACTTATTGTTGCGCCACCACGGACAGGAAAGACAGTTCTTCTTCAAGATATAGCACACTCAATCACTGAGAACCATAAAGATGTTAAATTGATGGTTCTTCTTATTGATGAGCGTCCAGAAGAGGTTACAGATATGATGAGAAATGTTAATGCAGAAGTTATCGCTTCAACATTTGATGAGCCAGCAACAAGACACGTACAAGTTGCTGAGATGGTTATCGAAAAGGCAAAAAGAATGGTTGAATTTGGCATTGATGTTGTCATTCTTCTTGATAGTATTACCCGCCTTGCTCGTGCCTACAATACTGTTGTTCCACCAAGTGGAAAGATTCTTTCTGGTGGTGTTGATGCTAATGCATTGCACAAACCAAAACGATTTTTCGGTGCTGCAAGAAATATAGAAGAGGGTGGCTCTTTGACTATCATCGCAACTGCTCTTGTTGATACAGGAAGTCGTATGGATGAAGTTATCTTTGAAGAGTTCAAGGGAACAGGAAACATGGAAATCCACCT
>JAGLDR010000025.1 GCA_023145475.1 bacterium | reverse complement strand
TATTATTCAGGTCACTGAGTGGCTGGGCATCTCGATACGATTGCCTTGCAATCACTCGATGACCAGCTGTATCGAAGTGCCACAATTCATAACCTCACCCACCGCAAGCGGTTACCCCTCTCCGCACGGAGAGGGAAAAACGGATATTCTTGCCACCCTCTCCGTGCGGAGAGGGGCTGGGGGTGAGGTCCGCTAATACCGATATTTCCGTATCTGCGGATGGTGAACAACAATGCCTGTCACACTCATCTCTGGAACCATCTCAAAATGTTCTGTAAGCGAAACACCAATCCGTGAAAGGGTGAGTACGCCATCTATTTTTGATTGTTCTGAAAGCTCGCTCCACGCAGGATATCCGACGCTGAATCGTTTAACATCCTTTGTGGTTATACCGAGCTGTTTTATCACCTCTTTTTGCATCAATTCAGTCAAAGTTTCTGCAAGTTCCGCTAAAAAAGCGTGATACAGAAAATATTCTTCAAATTTGTCATCTTTTTTCAGTTGCGCAAGTCGCTCAAGATAATTTCCTCTAAGTGTTACCGCAAACAGCGTGAAAAAATCATCTTTCACATAGTTGTCAAGCGGATGTTTGCCCTCTTCTTTTGAAAATGTAAAACCAGTTTCATCAACCGTTGAAAAACGGATAAGAAACTCACCAGAGATGGCTGAAAATGATGAAAACTCCTTCAAAATGGCTTCAAATCGCTCTTTATCGACTTTCATTCGTGAAATTCGCAACCGTTTCTCAGAGATATTTGCGAGCAACTCTTCAACAGTAACGGCATACACTTTTTCGCTATTTTCTGGTCTTGCAATTCGCTCATATTCATCGACAAGAGGTGTCAATTCCTTTTTTGGTTTTTGCACAACAGCCTTTTTTTGAAATGGCAGATACTCGCCCCCTTCCATAATTGCTATCGCCTCAAAACCATCTTTTGCATAGTAAACCCTGCCATCATAAAGCGGGGCAAACTCCGTGTCTACAAACTCTTTTGTCAAAGATGAACCACCCACAACAACAGGAATCTGCACACCCGTTCTGTTAAAGTGTTTGAGCGTCTGTTTTATCTCTTTCAGTGAGTTGACAAGAAGTGCGCTCAGCCCGATATAACCGGGATTATAGAGTGAAACACTTGCCGCAATTTCACTGCTTGCAAGGTCTATCCCCACATTAAAAACTTTATATCCATTGTTTGAAAGGATGATATCTACAAGGTTTTTGCCAATATCATGCACATCGCCCTTCACTGTTGCGAGCAGAATTGAGCCTTTAATCGTCTCATCGCTCTGTTCCATCAAAGGTTCAAGATGCGCAACCGCTTTTTTCATCACCTGTGCTGACTTCAAAACAAAGGGAAGTTGAATCTTTCCACTGTTAAACCGCCTGCCCACCTCTTTCATCGCGTCAAGTAGCAAATCATTGATAATCTCAATTGGCGAGAAGGTCTTGAGAGCTTCATCTATACTCTCCGTTATACCTTTTATTTTTGAATAGATGATATGATTTCGCACTTTTTCTGGAGCGGTCAAAGAGTCATCTGTGGCAATATCCACCTCATTTTTCTTAATATTGAGCATCAGCAGCTCTTCAAGAGGATCATAGCCATCGCCATTGTTATAGACCAGCTCCCGACAAAGTTTCACCGCTTTTTTATCACTATTTTCTGTCTGCGTAATCTTGCCACCATGAAGAATTGCCGCATCTAAACCATGCGCAACTGCCTCTTGCAGAAAAATTGAGTTCAAAATACGCCGTGTTGATGGTTTAAGACCATAACTGATGTTTGAAACACCCAAAATGGTGGAAAATCCGCGTTTTTTAAGCTCTCTGAGGGCGTTCAGCGTGTTCACTCCTGCATCTTTTAAAGATTCGTCGCCACTTGCCAGAGTAAAAGTGAGCGGATCGATAAGCAGTCTCTCCCTTTTGAGTCCCACTTTTGCGGCTAACTCCTCAACTCTCAAGGCAATCTCTACCTTTTTTTCTGTCGTCTTTGCCATTCCATCTTCATCAATGGTCAATGCTACAACATTGGCCCCAAATTTTTTGGCAAGTTTCAATATCTCAGTCGCCTTTTGACCACCATCATCAAGATTGATAGAATTAATCAGCGATTTTGATGGAATCAGCTTGAGCGCGCGCTCAATTGCAACAGAATCGGTTGAATCAATCACCACAGGAAGGGTAAATTCTTTATATCCCATTGTAAGAAACTGCTCTAAATCTGCGACCTCATCTCGTCCCGCGTAACCAAGCTGAATATCAGCCGCGTGGGCGCCTTCATCTTTTTGATCTTGAAAAAGCTCGCACATCGATTCAAAGTCATCGTCTAACAAAAACTCTCTGAATTTCTTTGATCCATTTGCATTTGCCCGTTCACCCACAATAAAAGGCTTGGGAAAAGTCTCTATCTCACTCTCAGAATAGAGAGAGGTAAGCGCGTTTGGAACGATATGTGGAGTCGATTGTACATACTCTCTATTTTTGTCTATTTTCACTATTTCAGAGATATATTCTTCATCCGTTCCACAACAACCCCCGATGAACTCTGGGTTTGACTCATCGATTATCTTTTTTATATGATTGCCAAACTGTTGTGGTGTCAAATTATAACCTAGCGTCCCATCAACAAGCTCAGGAAGTCCTGCATTTGGTAAAACTGAGATAGGAAATGGCGAATAGGCCCGAAACTCAGCAACCGGGCCAATCATAGAGTCTGGACCACTGCCACAGTTAAGACCAAGTGCAAGCAAATCGTAGTCAGCCAGCGTTGCGACCACCGTTTTGACTGGACTTCCAAGTAGCATCTTTTGATTCAGTTCAATTGTTACCTGTACAATTTTCTGAATATTTATGCCTAATTTTCGTTGCGCCCGTTCAACACCATTCAGTGCAGCCTTCACCTGCAACAAATCTTGCGCCGTCTCAATTTGAATAAGGTCAACGCCACCTTCAATCAGTCCAATCGCCTGCTCAAAATAAGAGTTTTCAAGCGTGTCATAGCCAATCTGTCCAAGCGTAGCAAGCTTTGAACCAGGACCAATCGAACCGCTTACAAAACCGTTAAACCCTGCTGCGACCTCTTTTGCCAGCCGTGCCGATTCAAAATTTAGCTCATAGATTTTGTCGCCTAGCCCCTTCTCAATCAGCGTATGAAGTTGCGCGCCAAAACTGTTGGTCTCTACAATATCAACACCAACTTTAAAATACTTTTCATGCACTGCCTGCACCACATCTGGTCGCGTAAGATTGAGGATTTCTGGCGCAGATTCATATCCGTTATAGTCGTCAGCAGTCAGGTTAAACTTCATCAGTTGCGTGCCCATCGCACCATCAAAAATGAGGCGTCTCTCTGCTATTATTTTCCTGAAATCAATCATTAAATGCACCTTTTAACCGTTCTAATATCTTTTTGGTAGTTTTGCCGCGTCCCATGGTAAAAATATGGGCTCCGTGGAAGCCGTTATCCAGAAGTTTTTCAATATAATTAACACTAAAATTGACGCCGCACTCTATCTCGTCAGCTCTTGTTTTCGCATTTTCCATCTCTCGAACAAACGAGGGCGGAATATCAACAAAAAAGGTACGCGGAATCATCTGCATTTGACGCAGCGAGGTAATTGGCTTTATCCCGGGAACAATTGGAATATCCCGTTGCAACATATCTCTAAATTCAACCAATTTTTCCACTGAAAATCCCATTTGAGTGATGGTATAGCTTGCCCCTGCATCAATTTTCTCTCGCAGGTGGCCAAAATCACTCTCCCTGTTGAGTGACTCAATATGTTTTTCAGGGTAAGAGGCAACACCAATTGAAAATTCTGTTGCAACCTCTGAGAGCGAGCCATCGACTAAAATACCTTTGTTGAGATTTGTAATCTGTTTCACCAAATCTGTGGCATAAAGATAGCCATCTGGGTGCGATGAAAAGCGTTTTTGCCCCGATGCCGGATCACCACGGACAACAAAAACTCGCTTAAAGCCAAGATAGTGCAAATCAATCAATTGATCTTCAAGTTGATGTTTTGAATTACCGCCAACAATAATGTGAGGAATTGTCTCAACACCAAACAACCTATTTATTTTATTTGACATACCAATCGTTCCAGGCTTTTTTGTTCGGAATATTTTTGTTATCTCATCACCATTTTCAACATATTCAACAGAAGGCTGATGGGTGGTAATATTCACAAACTTAAGATTATAGGGAACAAGAGATTCAATCGAATGAAGAAGTTTATCATACTTCTCACCTCTGCTTGGTGGTGTAATCTCAATTGATAAAATAGGTCTTTTTGAGTTTTTAATCTCTCTGTCAACTTTTGTCATCTTTTTCTCCTTTTTTCTCCCGCATCTTCACTTCCAAATATACAGCAAAAATGGACAAAAGTCAAACAGCTATCGAAGCTTTAACAAAACAAAGTGAAGTTTTTTTTGCTATTTTTTCCTAAAAAAGATAAAAAAGGGAGGAACAAGGTACCAAACAGGCAACAAACTACTCTGGAGGCTCCGATGAAACGCTTTTTCGTTACTTTTTTTCTTCTCTTTTTAACTCTCTCTGTTGCAGCAAAACAGTTAGATGTTGCGCCTACGAAACAATCACCATGGGATTTTGCGGGCATTCACCTTGGTCTTGGAACATCTTTTACCGTTGGAATAACCATTGCTCGTTATAATAACTACAAAAGACACATTGTCCTTGATTTGGGACGAGTTGCACTTGGTCCTGGATTTTTACTCAATCGAGATAGTAAAGAGTACTACGGCGATTCAAATCCAAACCCCAATCTAATACTTGGACTCGCATTTGAGTATGAACTTGCCGCAATTGGTCGTGTCTTTTCTATCTCAGGTGGCAATAAATATCACTTTGGCATTATGCTGGGATTTGGCGGAAAATTCATCTATGACATTAGAGAATCTGGCTGGAACAACCCCTATATAGATTGGCTCCCGTTCCGTATATTTTTACGCACCAAAACAAAACAAGGAAACTTTGAAGTTGGCATCCGAGTGCCACTTATCTGGATGGACGGTGTCTACTATAAGGACAATGACTTGACTATCTACAAAGGTATGCCAGATCTTATGCTTACATTCTCATATTTCTAAAACAGCGAATCAATAATATCTTTATACCGCTCGGCGACAATGCGTCTACGAACTTTCATTGTCGGTGTAAGCTCACCATTTTCTACACTACACGGAATTGATAAGAGTTTAAATTCTTTCACGACTTCGTAGGGTTCGAATGTCTTATTTGCTTCAGATATCAACTGTTTAAACAGTAAGAGAACCGCACTATCTTTCAGCAACTCATCTTCATTCTTATAAGCAATCCCCTGCTCTTTTGCAAAAATCTTTAACTCTGAGACTTCAGGAATAATAAGTGCACCAAGATATTTTTGCTCATCGCCAACAACACAAATATTATCAACATATCGAGA
>JAGLDR010000246.1 GCA_023145475.1 bacterium | reverse complement strand
TTTAATCGCATACCATTTTTTGATGCCAACTTCCTCAAACCTTCACTTTATGCGAATATTACTGTTCACGCGCTCTCTATTCTCTATACTGACAACTCATACTTTCAACGAGCTCTTAGGGTAGCAGCAACAAAAAACAATCAAAGTGTAGAGGAGTGGAAACAACATATCATCAATCTACTCGATAGTGCTACTAAAAAAACACAAGACAGGCTCACGATTAACGCATTAGGAGCATTTGGAGAATTTATAAAGAAGCCCTCTCCAATCTCGCTAAAAATAGAGCCAGATACACCAAAATCTCTTGGAGAGATTTTCTATCACATTCGTGACATACACTATCTTTCAACTGTTTTACACACACAAATTGCAACAAAACAGTAAAACACTATACTACCAAATAGATATGATTTAGAGGAGAAAATAAAATGAAACCGATATCGTCCCGCAAACTCTTGATGCCATTTGTTACCTATAAAAGTTTTCTTATGCTTGGAAGTATGATTTTTGTCACCCTCTTTTCTGTTTTTCTTGTAATGATGATTCCCTCACAGTTATCAAATTTTCACACCGTACTTTACACAGGAACTGATGGAGGATGGTATAACCAACTCGGCACACAACTTGCGAAACAAGCCACCAGTAAAAATGGCAAAATCACCACCATTCAAACAAATGGCTCCGTTGACAATCTCGCACAACTTCTCAAAGATAAAAAGCCAGCCTTTGCATTTATACAAGGAAGTCTACCACTTCCCTCAACAGGCCTCTCTGTTATCGCAAAACTGACCGAAAATGAGATGGTCTACATCATAGGAAAAAATCTGGAAAAAGAGATCAAAATGTCCCTGTTCAACAATGAAACCATTGCAATTGGGCCAGAAGGAAGTGGCACAGCACAGCTTGCACAAACACTTTTTTCAACCGATTTTATGCACGATATCCATCCTCATCTGAAAAAGATGGAGTTTCATAAACAGGTTCAAGCGGTCACTTCTGGCGAAATTCCTTTTGGAATATTTGTCTTTTCCCAAAAATCGCCCCTCATCAAACAAATATTCTCTCAAGAAAATATGACACTAGCTAATTTAACACACTGTAACGCAATTGCTAAACACTTTCACTATCTCTCTTGCGGAACTATTGATCGAGGTTTTTTCAGCCCTCTTTCTGACATTCCGCCCTCCCCCGTCAACATCCTTCAAACTGATATTCTCCTCATCGCTAATACAAAAGTGAGCAACTCTGATGTTGTCTCTATGCTCTCTCTCTTGAAATCTCAGCAACCTCTTATTATCCAACTCAACAGAAAATATAGCGGAGTTCCCAATGTCCCTTTTTCTGAAGATGCTCGGCGCTATTTTAACGAAGGAGGATCAACAATTGCAGACAGATATATCCCCTGGTTGACCAACTTCCTCCCGTTTGCAATTCTTCTGCAAATTGCTATGGGAATAGGTATTTTATTCAAAGGAGCGGCGTCTCTTCACCGTTTTCAAGTGTGGAGAATTGATACTGCGCGCATAAATCTCACTAACCAAGTCAAAACTCTTTTACAGCAAGAAAATCCATCGCTCACAGAAGTAAAAGAATTAATTCTTGCATATAAACTCCTTCTTGACCGCACTCGTATAGCATCACAAAGAATGCTCGTCCCAATGGGAACAGAGATGCTCTATCGCTACCAAGAAGATTTAATATTCCGAGAAAGAGAAAGTCTTAACGACTTTTTAAAAGTAAAAGCCCCTATCATTTGACAACATCACGCAATAAAGTATCCTCTGCAAGACGATTTTAGTGAGACAACTGTTCTTTTGGAGGTCAAATACAGATGAAATTAAGAAATTATACTTTTTTCTTTTTCTTTATATTTCTACTATCGTGCGGCGCAGACAAGACAATGATGCCACCAGAATCTGGCGGAGAGTGCAGTGATAAAGGACAAAAAGTATGTTCAGAATCATATATCGAAGTCTTACAATGTGGAAATGATAGCAGATGGCACACCATTGCTATTTGCCAAACAATGCAGGGAGAATACTGTATTGAATCAGATGAAACAGCCTTTTGTAATAGTGCACACGAAACTCCTGATGATGATGATACAATCATAATTCCAGATGAAGATAAGACAACCATTGATGATGACAATTCAATTGTAGATGAAGATAACACACTCACTGATGAGGATGAGATTCTTCTTGATAACGACACTTCAGATGATAGCGACATAGATGAGCAACACGATGAAGACACGCCGACTGGCCCCTATTGTGGGGATAAAAATATTGATGCAATCTATGATGATATCCAACAGAAACAGAGCAACAATTCTCAGCTCTCTATCCGTGATGATGCTATTACGGACAACATACTTACCGTCTCACAAGATGGCGATATCACCGGACTTTCCTATCAATTCCACATTACTCATGGTCATGCAGCCGATTTGACAGTCGAGCTTATTTCACCACGAGGAACTATCCACGCAATCTGTTCTGAGTGTACAAACACTGAGCTACAAAATCGAGATGAAATAGTAACAACATTTGATGATGAAAAGAGCATTGGAGAGTGGAAACTCAGAGTGACTGATAATAATTTTGGAAATAGTGGAATGATTTTCTATTTTCGTCTTACCCTTGATCTCTATGTTTTTGTGAGCAGTGAAGAGTGTGATGATGGAAACAAAATAACTGAAAAGTGTGCCTACGGGGAAACTGCTTGCACAGTCTGTGATGAAACCTGCAAAAACATTGATGGAGCGACAACTTTTTGTGGCGACAACATAATAGATTCAGGGAATGAAAACTGTGACGATGGGATAAATGATGGATCATACAACAGCTGTAATGCAGATTGCCAATCACTCGCAAACTTTTGCGGAGACTCACTCATAACAGACGCTGAAATATGTGATGACGGAATTAATGACGGCACCTATGGTCACTGCAATGCAGATTGTCTTTCAATGGGTAAATTTTGTGGCGATTCGATAGCAACAGATTCTGAAAGTTGTGATGATGGAATAAATGATGGTAGTTATGGCCACTGCAACGCAGATTGTCTCTCAATGGCAAATCACTGCGGAGATTCACTCATAACAGATTCTGAAAGTTGTGACGATGGCATAAATGATGGCAGTTATGGCCACTGTAGTATAGATTGTCTCTCAATGGGAAACTTCTGCGGTGACAGTGCGACAACAGACGCTGAAGTGTGTGATGACGGCATAAACGATGGTACTTATGGCTACTGCAACGCAGATTGTCTTGCGATGGGGAATTACTGCGGTGATAGTGCAACGACAGACGCTGAAATATGTGATGATGGCATAAACGATGGCACTTATGGCCACTGCAACGCAGATTGTCTTGCGATGGGGAATTACTGCGGTGATAGTGCAACGACAGATGCTGAAATATGTGATGATGGAATTAATGACGGCACCTACGGTTACTGCAACGGAGACTGTCTTGCGATGGGACATCACTGCGGTGATTTACTCATAACAGATGCTGAA
>JAGLDR010000245.1 GCA_023145475.1 bacterium | reverse complement strand
GTTCCTATGCTCCCCGGACGAGTAGAAAAATTGGCCGTTCGTGAAGGTGATGAGGTGGTAAAAGGCGACATCATTGCAACCCTCAAACTGAACGCATTGCAGGCAAAATTAGCGCAGGCGAACTCTGTTGTCAGTGTTGCAAAATCCAACCTGAATATGACAAAAAAAGGGACAAGAACAGATCTGCTTGATATGGCTCAAGTCTCTATAAAATCGGCTCAAAATGAGTATAAAACGGCAACAAGTATGCTAGAGCGGGCAAAAAAACTTTTCGAACAAAAAGCGATAGGAAAAGCGCGCCTCGAACGCTCAACTTTAGCACACAACCTTGCAAAAGATCACCTAGAGCTTACACAAAAAAACCTTAAAATGCTCAAAAGTGGCGCTCGGCCTGAAGAGCTTGAATCTGTCTCATCCGTCCTGCAAGGCGCCAAAAAAATGAGAGATTCTGTTGCAGCACTAATGGAAGAAAAGACGCAAATCGCAACCATTTCAGGCGAAGTTGCAAAAATATATCTACACGAAGGAGAGATAGCATCAATTGCCTATCCAATCATCACAATTGTTGATTTGACAGACCAGTGGGTAACCCTTTCAGTCAGAGAAGATTTGCTCAAAAAAATTAAAAAAGGCGATGGAACAGAGTTCTATCTTCCCGCACTCGATATCACGGTCCCAGCCACAATCACACACATTGCACCACTTGGCGATTTCGCCACATGGCGGGCAACAAGCGACAGTGGGAGCTTTGATCTGAAAAGTTTTGAGATAACACTAACGCCACTCTCGTTTGTGAAGGGAATGCGTCCCGGTATGACCGCACGGTGGACTATTCGGTAATGTATGAATTTTTTTCTGCATTTATCACCCAACTTGTAGCACCATTTCGAGAGAAAAAAGCTCTTATTATGTTTGTTATATTTCTCTTCTCTGCATGGATTTCCATGGAGACATACCACAATTTGACCGTAGATAATCTCAAAATAGCCATTGTTGATAAAGACAAGTCAGCTCTGAGCAGAAAATTCATCTCACTTTTGATGAACAACCACGATGTTTCAATTGAACTATCTCGATTTGCCTCAATAAAAGCCGCACAAAAATCGCTAGAAACTGGTGAGAAGGCAGCAATTCTTATTATTCCAGAGAAATTTTCAAAAGAGATAAAAACAGGCCGAACGGCACACATTGCCGCCTATCTTGATGGTTCAAACATTCTTATCTCAAAAAATGTCAATAAAGCGATTCTGAAATCAGCCGTTATTATGGGAGCAGGAATCGCTGTTACAAAGATGCGGCACCTTGGTATGCCAAACGAACAGGCTCTTGCACGGGCAATGCCGCTTAAAATTGTATCATCAAACACCTTTAACCCTGCCCTCAATTATGGCGTCTATCTTGTTCCTGGACTACTCTTCTTTCTTTTGCAGGTCTATATTACGCTTCTTATGGCGTCACTGTTTCAACCGGCACTTTTCAAAGGAAACAAGAGAGAGATGGCAGGAAGAATGGCAGGTATTTTTGTTTTTTCGCTTACCATTGCCCTCCTCTTCTACTACCTCTGGATGCCTTATATTACACTCACCGTTCACAGCTCATTTCTGCTTACAGTAACAGTAACCGCACTCTTTATTGCGACGACGATGATTTTTGTATCAGCAATTCATATGATTGCTTTTTTCTCCCCTCCTCTCGCGATGGATGCCTCTGTTCTCATTGCTATGCTCTCATTGA
>JAGLDR010000244.1 GCA_023145475.1 bacterium | reverse complement strand
ATACCACTCTGATACTATTTTTTTTTACAAGTTTTGCAATAAATTATCCTTGTATATCGTCTCATAAATTGACTTAATGGGAAAAATGAATACTTTCTTTTTGATGCTTTTGTAGATTTTGGAGATGACAATGGAGAAAAACAGCATTAAAAACGACGATAAGAGTCTTACCTATATATCACTTGTTGATATTTTTATCTTTTTTCGCAAACGACTCTTTCTTTTTGCTAAACTTTACCTCCTTGCTCTAACACTGCTCGTTCTTTTCTATTTGTTCATCACCCCCGCGTATAAAGCGGATGCGACAATTCAATCTATCGCTAAAGATAACTCCGCACTCTCCGCACTTAATCCAATGGCGATGATTCTTGGTGGTACTGCGACTGCGTCAATTACAACAGATGTTGAACTGCTCAGCTCGCGACGGGTACTTAATGCACTTATCAAAGAGACCAATCTTCAATTTGTTGTCAAAAAGAAACGATGGGTTATGGCGACCTACTTTTTTGACAAACTTGCGGGCGGAAACGAGCCAAGCGGCATTTTTTATGTTGCTACCTATCCAAAAGGATTTTCAAAAGGTGATGTGGTTATTACCAAAGATGGATACATCCTTGAATCATCTCTGGGAAAAATTGGTTGTGAATGGAACCGCGAGTGTGATTACGGAGAGGGAACACTGCAACTAAATATTCTTGGCACACCTCGAATTGGGAATGACTTCTCTATTAAAAGAAGCGATTTTCTTGAGACCCGAAGAAATCTCAAACAGGGTGTGGCCTTTGCAACAATTGACGGAACAAAAGATATGATAAAAATTTCATATTCATCGTCAAATCCATATAAGTCTAAATTTGTTGTTGAAAATATTATTAAACAGTTCTCCTCGCTGAAACAAAAGTGGGATGGAAATGATGCAATAAAAAAACAAGAGTATATCTCAAAAACTCTTGCAAACCTTAAAAAAGATATTGATGATAATGCAGAGAAGTTAATTGCTTTTCAGAAATCAACAGATACTTTTATGCCAGACAAGCGTATAGAAATCACCATAACTAAACTTCTTGATACGGTCGATCAATTAGATGCTGCCCACCTGAAAGCGGAACTGCTTACAAACACCATCTCTCGTGTAGCATTGAGCACAGAAACCGAACCAATAATTGCAAAAGTCCTTGCGACGGACCCATCACTGCAGCAGATGTTGATAACTCATAATTCGTTGATTTTCAAGCTCAATCAACTGACACAGAAATTTACCGATGAACACCCTCTTGTCAAAGAGATGAAATCTCAAATTACCGCATCCAAAAAAAGTGTTATGACATCACTCAATGCACAAAAAGACTCCCTGAAAAATATCACAAAAACTCTTTCTAAAAAACTGAATCTCATTAAAAAAGATCAAAAGAAAACCCCAGAGAAGTTTTTTACATTTGCAACACTAAAACGAAACCTCATTCTTTCACAGAAACTCTATACAGCACTTGCAGGAAAGATGTTTGAAACCTCATTTGATCAACGAGGGGGGATGGATCCTGTCCGCGTAATTGATGCTCCGACAAGTCTTGTTCTCAAGGCGTCACCTCGCACTTCTCTCTTCTTAATCATTGCCACAATTCTCTCTGGCATTCTTGCTCTTGGTGCTATTTTTGTATACGAGTTTTTCAGAAACAGACTTTTTGATGCCGATGAGGTTAAAAAATATCTTCCAGCGCAACTCTACTCTCTAAAAAAAGGCGATGATTCTACCGCCCTCTATCAAAATCTCTTCAATCTCTTCTCCATTACCAATGGAAAAAGTGTACTTTACACCTCTTTCTGTTCAACCCCTGCTCTGACGCAAGAAATCTTTTCTCAGCTTCCTCAACTAGCGGGCAAAAAGAGTTGCTTTATTTCGTTTGATTCCGAAGGTGGTCTTCTGCCGCAAGAGATTGCTAACGATCTGCCAGGGGGCAACGAACTTCTTATTGCTCTCGGATCGAAAGAAATCCCACTCTTTCTTGCCTCTTCTCTCTTTCAAAAAATCTTAAAAAAGATGGAACAGACATACGATACTTTTCTTCTTCATATCAAAGGTGATGAAATAGCAATTGCTAAAGATGACATCTCCTATGCCTTTGATTTTACTACGATTGAGACTGTAGTCAAACAGACTCGATTAACGAATCTTGCCACTTTTGCAGGAAAAGCTTCAAATAACCCAAGCGATTCGCCCATCGCAGCTCTTGTTTTAGAAGAAAAATAAAGCCGCTTTATCTTCAAAAAATTGACTTGTTATCTCGCATTGTTACACTCTCTTGATTTTTGTGTTTTGTGTGATTGATAACGCCCGAAGGAGGTACTTGTGAGATTACTAAAAGCTTTCACAGCGGTTCTTTTTATTCTATTGATATTTTTGACGGTAAATGCAGCGCCAAAACTGATAGTTTTACCTGTTGCAGCAAAAAAAGGTAGCGCCCAACAATTTGCAAAAGCTCTCGATAAAGAGCTGAGTTATCAATCAAGTGATATGAAAGGTGTTAAAGCTCTCTCATATCGGAAGGCGATTAAAAATAAAAACTATCGCATCAAACTAAAAAAGTGTGCAGCCGACCTCGGCTGTCAGAAAAAGATTGCGAAGAAGAGCTCTCGTGGCGATTTTTATCTCTTTACTAAGCTAAAACTAGGAAAAGGACGCAGAGCATTTGTTACAATCTATCTTTTTGATGGTGCATTTAACAAGCTCGACTCTCAAAAAATAAAAGGCTCTCCTGATACTGATGAAAGCGATCTCGCTGAGAAGATAATTGCTCGAACAAACACTTTGTTAGAAAATCATCTTGATCAAGACGAAGATTTTGGAGACGAAGAAGATGAGCCTGAAGTTTCAGATGAGCCAGATGCCGAAGAGTTGATTACAACCGGATTACAGGCATACAAAAATGGTGAATACAAAGAGAGTATTAAATCTCTTGCAAAAGCAGCCAAAAAGGATGTCGTTGCCAAGAAACTTCTTAAATTAACCAAATCTGCTATCTCCTATTTTAAGCAAGCAAAAAAGGCATCAAACGGTGGGCAGTACGATAAAGCAATGGGCTATATCTCTCGTTTTGAGAAGAAAGATGGTGCAATCCGTAAGATTGGAAAAAATTATAGAGTATTCGCTGGCGACAAAAGCGAACATGCCATCTATATCTCTCCAACTAAGAAAGATGTTAGTATCGTCCGTAAAATATATAAGAAATATGCAAAGAAGATTGAGGGAGAGAGAAAAAAGAAGATTGATGCAACCTCAGCAGCAGACAGATGGCTAAACGATAGTATTGTAGCTCGCATTAAAGAGATTGAGCGGCTAACAAAAGAGGGCCAAACACAAAATAAAAAAGGGAAAACAGAATACGCAGCATTGCAAAAACATATTAAAGACCTGAAATATCAGTGGGAAAAAGATGACTCTGTCCTTGAACAAAAGTTAGTGAAGCTTGAAAGCAAATTAACAATGATGGAGCAAAAAGAAAAGGGTGTTATCAAAATATCAACAAAGAAAATTGATGACGCACAAAAAGCAGAGAAAATTGCAAATGAGAAAAAATTCAAAGAGCGTATGACTCTGCTTAAAAAAGAGAAAGATACCTTTTATGACAAGCAGAAGGGCTCGTTTGATACGATGTCAAAAGGGGTTGATGTCAAAGTTACCTCTTTCACAAAAAAACAGACCACTAATAAAGCAAGCATCAAAAAGCTTGAAGAGAAGATTGCAAAGATGAGAGACACTTTTGAGGCAAAAGAGCGAAAAGTAACAAACGCAAACGAAGCTAAGAAGATGTCTTTTGAAGATAGTGACAGAAAGTACCAGGTTACCGTTGAAAAAGAGTATCAGAAGAAGTTTGATGAGCTTAATAAGAAACTTCAAGAGTATGATTCAAAAGAGTCAGCCGAAAAGAAGAAACTGGGGATTTATAACACAGAAAAAGAAGATCACCTCATAAAAAATGCTGACGAAATGGGGAAAATTCAAGAAGAGATTGAAAAGAAAAGAACGGTTATTGATAAGAAATACAAGACAGATAAAGCTGAAGCTCAAACAAAAGCTGAAAAAGAGTATGCTGACAAGCTGACAAAAGCCAAGAGTGATAAAGAGTCTCTCGATAAAGAGATTGCAGATAAGAACGAAAAATCTGAAGCATTTATCGCAGGCGAAGAGGAAGCTCTTAAGGCAGCAGGGAAAAAACCAGCACAAATTAAGGCCGCAATTCGCAAACTGAAGCAAGCAAACAAAAAAGAGACTGCAGCTCTGACAAAGAAACTTAAGAAAGCAACAAAGGAGTTGTCTCAGCTCGAAAGTGGAAAAGATGAGTTTATCATGCAAAATGTTGCACAAATTGATATGGCTTATGAAAAAGATAGTATGGAACTAGATATGAAGCTGGCAAATGAGAATAATCGCCTGCAAAAAGATAATAAGAAATTCTCAAAACAGTCAAATCTTAGCAAGAAAAAGGCTGACAAAAAGTTCAAACAATTTATGGATAACAAAACTCGGTTCAAAAAGAATATCGACAAACAGATTGCTCTTGCACAAAAAAATCGCGATAAGAAGAGTGAAAAACGAAAAAAAGAACGCGAGAATCAGGTGAAGAAGTGGGAAAAAGAGAAAACTCTTAGACAGTCTTCTTTTGACCGCAAGATTAGCCCAGACAAAAAGAAGATTGAGCGCCTGCGTAAGGAAAATGAGCAGATTGAGGTTAAAATTGCAAACACCAGCCATAAACTTTCTAACAAACAGGAAGATATGAAGGTTAAACATCAAGAAAATGGCGAGAAGTTTGACACTGCATGGCAAGCAAAAGTTGAGTTAGCAAAAAAGAATCACAGAGAGGCTAAAGAAGCCATCGAAAATAAATATGCCGAAAAAGAAGTTTCAAAAAAGCAGCTCTTTAAAAAGCAGAAAGAAGAGCTCAACGATGAGGTCGAAACTCTTAATGGTGAAAAGAATATTAGAAAAGAGAAGAGAAAAAAGACTCTCCTTGAAGAGAAAAACAAGTGGATTGAAAAGAAAAAGGCATGGAAAACGCAGTCTATTGATAGATTAGCACAGATAAAGAATTTGAAAAAAGAGAAGAAAATAGCAGATAAAGCTGACAGAAAAGAGTCAGCAAAACGCAAAAAAGCATCTGAAAAACAGTATCAAGCAACAATAAAACAAATTAATAAGAAGATGCTTGCACAGGTACAGAAAAAATATAAAAACACCACAAAGATTGTCTCAAAACGAGATATAGAACCTGCCGCTCTTACTACAAAGGCAAACTCTTTGAAAGCCAATATCCAAGCAAAGCTGGGACTTACAAAATTGCAAAAGAAAAAACTTCTTGCTGCAATGGAGGCATTTAAAGCCGCACTCTACCTTGATAGAGATAATGCTACAGCATTGAACGGTATTAAAGCAGTTGAATCAACCGCAAAGACACTCTTTTGGGAAGCATACGGCATGAGAGATTCAAACAAACCAAAAGCTGTTTCTATTTTCAAACTGCTTATCAAGACACTTACCCCTTCAAATGAGATGTTTGTACGATCAATAACTGAATTAGAATCACTGAAATAAGCACTGCTTTTAATAGTATGAGGTAGAGTATTGAAAAAGAAAATTGCAATTATCCATACTGGTGGAACTTTTGTTATGACTCCCAATCAAGAGGGAAAATTGACACCAGGTCACTATGCACAAGAGATTATTGCACAAAGAATAGAGACACTCTACCCTCAAGTCTCTTTTTCTCAAATAATGCTTTTGAATCTTGATTCATCTCTCTTTCAGCCACACCACTGGGTGCTCATGTCAGAGAAAATTGCAGAACTTTATGACGAATACGATGCTTTTGTTATTATCCACGGTACCGATACGATGGCCTATACGGCATCAGCACTCTCATTTATGTTAAAAAATCTTGATAAAGTGGTTGTGTTGACTGGATCTCAACTTCCTCTTATGGCAACAAGAAGCGATGCAATTCAAAATTTGATTGCAGCAATTGAAGTTGCATTATACGGTGAGCTACAAGAAGTTGTCCTTGTTTTTAACAATACGACGCTGAGAGGAAATCGCGTTAAGAAAAAAGATGCGTGGGATTTTCATGCGTTTTACAGCCCCAATTTTGAGCCACTTATCAAACTTGGTATTGGTATGGAACGAAAGCAACATCGCTATCTTCCAAAGCGCTCCGGAATTTTTGAAATTGACACTCGAATCAACAATAATGTGCTTATTATCCCCTTTTTCCCTGGTCTTAATTTTTCAATATACAATCCAATTATTGATGAGAATCGAGTAAAAGGATTGGTAATCGAAGCGTATGGAAGTGGAAATATCCCTAGTGATAACCTAGGACTTGAAGAACTATTTAGTAGTGCCGCACATCGGCAGATACCGATTGCTGTTTGCAGTCAATCTCCTGTTGGACGAGTTAATCTCAGCCTCTATGAAGTGGCTTCAAAAACGGAATTCTATGGTCTTATCAGCACTGTTGATATGACTAGAGAGGCAACTCTCGTCAAAATGATGATAGCCCTTGGTCGCTATCGCTCAATAAAGAATATTAAAAAATTTATGACAGCAAATATTGCAGGAGAAAAGGAAAATAGCGATGCTCGGTGAATCATTAAAACACTCAGGATTTGTAGCCATTGTTGGCCCGCCTAATGCGGGAAAATCAACATTTATGAATTTTGTTTTAGGAAAAAAAATCTCTATCGTAACCCCTAGAGCTCAAACAACGAGAAATAAGATAAACGGCATTCTGACAACTGCCGATTCTCAAGTTATCTTTACCGACACTCCTGGCATTACAAAAAGTGATTTTGGGAAACTCCTCAATAACTGGATGAATAAATATTCATTCTCAGCTTCAAATGATGCTGATCTCACACTCTTTTTTGTCGATACATCACAGCAGCATCCTGAAATAGGGCTGGGCGAAGAGGAACAGCATATTTTAGATAATTTATCTACTTCAACATCGGTATTCTTGATTGCCAACAAAAGTGATGTTGTAAAACCGATGAGAAGTGAAGATACAATCAGACTCTACAGCCGTCATTTCTCATTTAAGCAGAGTTTTATTATCAGTGCAGAAACAGGTGAAGGAGTCCCGCAACTGCTAGAGGCCGTTACCACCCATCTGCCTTCTGGTCCAAAAATGTTTCCAGACGGTATGGATAGTGACGCTCCTGATGATTTTATGATTACAGAAATTATTAGAGAAAAGATTTTCACCTATCTTTCAAAAGAGCTCCCCTACCACACAACCGTTACCATCGATTTGATAAAAAATCACGATACAAAAGATATATTGCTTATTAATGCCACCATTCATGTTGCTCGAAAAAGTCAAAAAGGCATCGTAATTGGTAAAGGTGGCAGTATGTTACG
>JAGLDR010000243.1 GCA_023145475.1 bacterium | reverse complement strand
GTGTGAGCAAGTGTTTTTTGTGATATTATGACTGCATCTTGCGCGATGGCAAGTTGGTCAAGCAGAGAGTATATGGTCGATATTATAGTCCGAAGAGAGTAGATTTGTTCGTTTCGTGTGTCAATATATGTCAGGTGAGAGGCAACAGTGTCAGCGTCAGCTTTTTTATATTCAATAGCGTCATAAAACCCGTTAAATATATTCCAGTTCATGCTGAGTGTCACGGTGTCGTTGTCTTGATAAAAGGTGGTGTTAAACGGGTGGTCTTGTGACATGCCAAAATCGTGGGTATAGTTGAAGCTGAAGGCGGGGAGCAGTTCACTCAGTGTCATATATTGAGAGTAGTCAGCAATCTCTTTATATTTCCTCATTTTTATAAGAAGAGGAGAGTTTTGCATCATCGTCTCTTTGGTTTTCTCAAAGATTTCTTTTGAATCGTTTGAAATGAAAGAGTCTCTTATTTTGGATGAATCAACGGCATCAAGTGGTTCATACGCAATCTCTTTTGATGCAATTATCGACATTCTCAATATGTTTTTATCCATCTCAAGTCTGTAACTCTGGAGTTCCTGTTTCCGTCTTTTATAGGTCAATTCAAAGTTGAGATATACCAATTCTGTCGTTTTTCCAACTTTTAACAGCAGTTTTGCTTTGTTTAAATCCTCTTGTGCCGTGGATAGTGCCTGCTCAGTTATGAGAATATTTTCTTGTGTAACGAAGGCCTGAAAATATGCTGCAACGGCTGAAGCTTGGACACTTATTTTCTCATATTCTACATCTACGCTCGCGATCTCTTTGTTTTTGTTGGCAATAAGGTTTGAGAAGACTCTTTTTCCGCCGATAAAAATGGGGAGAGAGAGGGATATGTTGCGTGTCCATATAGGATTTCTTGTATTTACCAGAGCTGGGTTAGTTCCTGCACCTGGCGCATTGAGCAGGTCCTCGGTATTTTGATCGTAATAAAATGCGCCACCGAGTGATAGTGATGGAAGATACCCTGAATAACTTTGGAGATTCTCCCACTTTCGTTTGCCTTGAGTGTTTTCTTTGATTTTAATTTTAACGCTGTTATTTTTGACATCGTTGAGGTATTCATTCAGTGAAAGTGCGGATAGATTTCCTAGCTGTAGAATAAACAGTACAACAAGAATGGTATAGAAACGAAAGTTCATTTTTTTCCTCAAAATCAGAACGAAGAAAAGATACTTTATATCATTCAACTTTGCAATAAATAAAAGATATATTGGCTGGATATTGTCTGTTTGTAGAGTAATCCGTTTGCTTTTCATTAAAAAATATGGTAAAACAGAGATGTTGTTTTTATGTGGAAACTAATCGGTGCTTTTGATGAAAAAACTGGTTTTTGTACTAACCATCTTGCTTGCATTTTCTGTGAATGCGATAGAGACGATGACGCTTGAAGAGTTTGAAGTGCAAGAGAATCTTGAAAACAGTGAAGAAACAGCGATGATAAAAGAGGGTCTCAAGAATGAGAAGCAGATTTCTATAAGATTTTCTGCTATTGAGAGTTTTCCTTTTTCTATTCTTCCTCGTGCTGCATTTTCTCTTTCTTTTGTTCCTTATAAATTTTTTGAGCTCACGGTGAACTTTAGTGTGCCATTCTTTTTACCTGATAATATGAACCGCGGTGACTACTCTCTCATTCTTAAGGCTGGATGGGTGCCAGAAATAGATTGTCGCATTGTATCTCGAGAGGGCGGTCATGGATGGGTTTTTCGATTTCCCATGGCTTTAGGTGTTTCTTTTTATAAGTGGAATCATAGACATGATAGTTACTCGATGATTGGGAAAAGCATCCATTTACTATTCTTGCCAGGGTTTGAACCTGTGTATATGATAAACAAACTATTTGGTATTGCGATCCCAATATTAATTGGTGTTGATGTAATTGTTGCGTATGAAGATAAGTTTGATGGAGATGAAGATGAAGAGTCCGAAGATCCATATTCACGAGTTAATTTGATTATAGAAACTGGGGTAGGGGTTGTTTTTAGGTTCTAGATAATAACCGAATCAATAATTCACAAGAAAATTACAGAAATAGGGGTCTGT
>JAGLDR010000242.1 GCA_023145475.1 bacterium | reverse complement strand
CCATCACGATAAAAATCGAGATGACCGCTTGTCTCCCAGAGATGTCCACGACCGATATGTGGTGTGTAGACAATATCATATCCATTTCTATAGTGTTCTTTACGCCAGAAATTCTCTATAACAGTACGAATAACACCGCCTTTTGGTGTCCAAAGCGCAAGTCCAGGTCCAACTTCATCTGACATTTCAAAGAGATCAAGCTCTTTACCAACCTTGCGATGGTCGCGTTCCCGAGCCTCTTGCAACATATCAAGATACTCTTTCAAATCAGATTTTGAAAAGAAAGCAGTACCATAAATGCGTTGTAACATCTTATTTTTTTCATCGCCACGCCAATAGGCCCCAGCAATGCTTAACAACCTGAAAACTTTAGCAAAACCAGTATGAGGAAGGTGCGGACCTCGACACAAATCAACAAAATCACCATGCGTATAGAGTGAAACGGTCGTCTCACCTAAATCATCAATAATCTCATTTTTATAGGTTTCGCCCATCTTTCCAAACAACTGTTTCGCTTCATCAGCTGAAACATCTCTTCTATTAAAAGAGCGTTTTGCCTTTATAATCTCTTTCATCTTTTTTTGGATTGTTGTCAAATCCTCTTCAACAAAACGGTGTTCCGAATCAAAATCATAATAAAATCCGTTGTCGATTGATGGTCCAATCGTTACCTTTGTCGAAGGAAAGAGTTGTTTAACAGCATCAGCCATAATGTGGGCTGTTGAGTGACGCAAAAGATCGAGAGCTTCTGGTGACGATGGAGTAACAACAGCAATTGTCGATTCAGAAACCTCGGTTGAAACATCAACCATCGTCCCGTCAACAACAACAGCAAGTGCGTTGCGTGCAAGTCCTTCTCCAATCTCAGTTTGAATAAACTCTTTCCACGAGATTCCCGCTTGAGACTGTTTAACTGCTCCGTCAGGAAGCGTAACTGCTACCATATACCTTCTTCTCTCCAAAAAAATGGTGAGCCCTAGTGGGATTGAACCACTGACCCCTGCCACGTCAAGGCAGTGCTCTCCCGCTGAGCTAAGAGCCCACCAACACAAAAAAATTGCAGGAAGATATATAGCAGTAGCAACAAACAAAGTCAATGAAAAAGGATGGACTCTGAACAACTACCTGCAAACATTAAGAAAAATATTCTAAAAGAGTGTTATATCTGAAGCAACTTCATCTCCATAACACATTGATTTATCAATTGATTCAATGTCGCTAGCACCTCTCTTTGCATAGCCACTCTGCTAAACAACAAAAAATGCTACACAGATACCCTAATGCTCTAAAAAATCTATTGATTTTTATTGTGACTCTTTTATACTAATAGGGTGTTGTTGTGATTTTGGTCTATACCAATAGTGCTTGTTATTCAAGCAGGGAGAAAAATATGAAAGCTTTATTTATGATTTTACTTGTACTTTCATTTATGGCATGCAGCGACAATGCCAAGCAGCCTATTACTGATGAAGATAATGTCGTGGACACAGGGGACACCACAGAAGATAGAGACACAGCAAACACGGGAGACAGTGTAGACGAAACAGACACCGGAAACTCCGTCACTGACCTTGATAGTGCAAACACCGGAAACTCCGTTTCTGACGATGATGTAGCAGATACAGGCGACTCGGTAGACGACAGTGATGACGATGGTGGAAACACCGTTACAGCCTGCACAGATATTAAATGCGATGGCTATCCAGACATTGTTTTTGCAAACACAGACGAAGGCGAAAACACCAACATCATGTCATATATCTATCTTGGCTCAGCAGATGGCTACTCAATAGACAATCGAATCGAAATACCAACAATTGGTGCTATGGGTGTTGACTATGCTGATGTAAACAAAGATGGCTATCTTGATATCGCATTTGCATCGGTAAAAGAGATGGTAGGAGGTGAAGAAACTCGTCTTACCACATCACTTCTCTACTACGGAACAAAAGAGGGGTTTGATTTGGCAAATCCCGTCAAATTTGACACAATGGGATGCGCAGATATCACTTTGGCTGATGTCGATTTAGATGGCTGGATTGATGTTCTTGCACCGAACCGTTTCAAAGGAAACAAAAGTGATATGAACAACGATGATTATAAAATCCCCTCATATGTTTTCTGGGGCGGACCTGCCGGATTTGATACAGAACACCCGCTTGAACTGCCAACCGTTGGTGCAGCAAAGGCGAGAGTTGCCGACTTCAATCAAGATGGCAATATGGACTTGCTCTTTCCAAGTGGTGTTCAAGAGATGGTTGGCGTCTTTGACTCCTACATCTATTGGGGCGACGGCAATGGAAAAATTGGATGGCCAACACGGACAGAACTTCCAAGTGTTTCACCAGAGACGGCAACAGTACAAGACATCAACGAAGATGGCTGGCTTGATATCTATATCTCCGGCTGGCTCTGCTTAGTAAAATGCAGCCTTAAAAATCGGATTTACTGGGGCAGTGCAACTGGATTTGATGAAGATCGCTTCACGCAGATAGATACCGATGGCATTACCGAGGCAATTTTCAAAGATTTGAATGGTGATGGAAACACTGATCTTGTCTTAGCCGATGGCTCAGTCAAAAATCTTTTAACGCAAGAGTTTGCAAAAGAGAGTCACATCTTTTGGGGATCACCATCTGGAAATGCAGACAAATACACCTGGAGTGACAGCAACAGTTTAGACCTGCCAGCCGTTGCAGCATCAGAAGCCGGTGTTGAAGATTTGAATGGCGATGGATATGATGACATCGTCTTTTCGAGCCATTACGCAGCTAAAGATGGTGACCCTGAAGTTTCCCAAATCTATTGGGGATCAAAAGATGGCTACAGCGCCGACAATGTTAC
>JAGLDR010000241.1 GCA_023145475.1 bacterium | reverse complement strand
TCTGTCCTGAAGCGACGGGGATTGTGGTAATATGACCTGCAACAACGGTGAAAATCTCGCTGAGGCCGTTTTTTCCTCTTCTGAGTGCAAGTGGAGGAACAAGCGTCCGTTCAATCTCTTTTCCTGTGATACGAGCAATGGCATATACTCCGCCGGGAATTTCACCTTTTTTGTTGTTGATAAAGCTGACAATCGAGAACTGTTTCATCGGGTTGATACTTTTGCCTTTGTGAGTTATTTTTGCTTCAAGATGTTTGTTCAGCGAAGGAATAAAGAGAGATATCGTCTGTTTCTCTTCAATTTCATTGTAAAGATGTTCACTCAGATTAAGCTCTAGTTTCAATCGGTCACTCTTTTCAATATAGGCGATATCGCCACTTGAAGGCATCATAACAATAATGTGATAGCCGAGAGGAAGTATCTTTTTGGTGATAATGCCAGAGTAGGGCGCACGAATGACCGCTTTTGCAATCCGTCTTTTCAGCATCTTGATACCGGTGTTTCCTGCCTCAAGTTGTTTGCTGAGAGCCTTGTATTGTGCCTCTATCTCATCAAATTGCTGCTCGGTTACAGAACCTTTTTCTTTGAGTATCTGCATCCGCTCGTATGTTTTTTCAACTGCGGAAACTTGTGACTCAAGTGCCGCAATTTTCGCCTCTGCTTCAGAGAGTGCCAACAGATAATCGGTGTCATCTTGCAGCGCTATTGGTTGCCCTTTTTTGACGCGTTGGTTTTCGTGGACATACCATTTAATCAGTGGTGCGGATATATCAGCTGCGACGACACCTTGCTCTTCTGGCTTCAGTGTAACACCTTCTGATATGCTTACTGCACGCGTTATTTTTTTAGGAGAAACAAGCAGTACCTTTTTTGTAAGTGCCACCTTTTTTGCAGTCGATTTTTGTGCAACTTTTTCTTTGCATCCAGAAAAACTGAGCAAAAGTCCTATCACTACAACAGAAAAGAGAGTACGATATTTCATTATTTTGTCTCCTCAAAAGAAAAGTTTTCAATTCCAGCTACCATAACATCATTTACCATCTTCCATCCATCTGCAAGGATTGCATTAACCTCATCATTGTCTATTCCGGGGAGGTTGTTTATTCGGATTCTCATCAGAAAATAACCTTTTAACATCAATCCAATTGTTTTTGAGAGGGTTAGCGCCGCTTTTTTATCAATGGCACCCTTTTTGAGCTTTATGATGATGTCGGCGATGTGCTCTTCTGAAATATTCATCAACTCTTGAATACGATTGAGTGCGGCAGGTGAAGTCCAGATGAATTTTTCCATCTCAAGGATGACTCCATCGCTGATTCCTGTTGGTGCATCAGCAGAGAAGCTAAATCCAATAGAGTTGAGATGTGCAGTGAGGTGTTCTTTTGGAGAGTCTGTCTTTTTGAGAATGGCGTCAAGCACTTCAAGTCGCTCTGTTTCACTCAAATTAACCGCCTCAACAATCAAATCCTCTTTTGAAGCAAAGTAGTAATAGATTGCCGATTT
>JAGLDR010000240.1 GCA_023145475.1 bacterium | reverse complement strand
GCTGACACTGCTGACACAGCTGATACTGCTGACACTGCTGACACTGCTGACAGTGCTGACACAGCTGACACTGCTGACAGTGCTGACACAGCTGATAGTGCTGACACTGCTAATTCAGTATCAACTATTGGAGATCATACCGTCGCAAAAGAGAGCGTATTTCGTACAATTCCACAAGCAGCCATCGAAAAGGCAAAAAACGATTTGCGAATCGCCTATTTCCACTCATCTCACGGAAGCAGAGTCATAACCGGCATGGAAGGTCTTGCAAACTATAAAGCTGGTGATGATTCACTCTACGGTTTCACAAAAGATGGTTCTATCGAGGCAGACAAACTCTCAATCGATGATAACTATAGCGGTGGAAATGACCTGAGCTCTAAAGATACCGTCCAAGCAAATGGTCACACACAGTGGTATAATGAAACGGTGGAATATCTTACCGATGACGCACACAGCCACATCAATGTCCTTATGTGGTCATGGTGTAATCCAGGCGGTCACGACCATCAGAAATATCTCGATGATATGGAAAAACTAATTACAGACTATCCCGCAATTACCTTTGTTTTTATGACAGGTCACCCAAATGGTGATGGCGAAAGTGAAAGTGATACGAGCGCCTATCACGCATTCACACTTATCTCAGCTCACGCCAAAGCGAACAATCGCTGGCTGATTGACTATTGGGACATTGAAACACATGATATGAATGATGCGTATTATCCAGACGCAGACGATAACGGCGTAGAAAGTGGCACTGAATTCTATAAGGATTGGCAAGATGACCATCCAGGCGAATTTTTTGATAACTCATGCGCTCACACAGACGATGATCAAGAACTCACCTGCAATCGCAAAGCGTACGCTGCTTGGTGGATTTGGGCTCGAATCGCTGGATGGAATGGTCAATAAACAGAGAGCAAAAAATCACAGGTATAAACATGAAACTTATTCTTCAAGAAAAATCGTTTTTTATTGTAGCTATTTTCTTCTTTTTACTCTCACTTACTGCGTGTACAGCAAAGAATAAACAAGAAAAGATAGAAGAAAAGATAGAAGAAAAACCAATAACCAATAAGACACTCAAAGTTGACTATGATGTTGTCATTGTAGGTGCTGGTCTTGCTGGGTTAGATGCCACAATGCGTCTAAACAGTCTCAACACACTCTTATTAGAAAAAAACAGTTATCTTGGAGGTCGCGTAGACACCAAAGAGAAAAAAGGAATTCCCTATGAATTAGGGGCACTATTTATAAACAATCTTAAAATTCTTCCGTTCGCTACCGCCCATTTTAAATTTATTAGAGAGCCCTCTATGGTAGGTTTTTTCAGAAAAAAGAAACTGTGGCTTGCTCCTTCCCTTTTTAGCAGCATGAAAACCTATCCCCCTTTATCAAAAGATATTGAAACACTAGAAGAAATCAAACGAGGAAGTCTTACAGACATTACGACATTAAGTAACGAAGGTCAACTGATTCTCAAATCATTCTTTAACACTATAAATCCTGCTGATCTCAAAGAATATATGCCAAAAATGGTACGATACGCGTTTTCCACCTTTCGTACGGATCACATAGATTATGGAGCGAAGAGGATTATCGAGGTTTATGAAAAAAAGATTAAAGGGCCTATTATCACAGGTGCTGAAGTTTTTTCAGTTAAAGATAAAGGTGATTATGTTGAAGTGTTATATAAACAAAATGGGAAAAGTTTCACGGTCACAAGTAAAGCGGCTATCGTAACTACGCCAGCTACTATTGCTCATCGCATTATTGAAAAAAAAGCTCCTCGTTCAGAAGAGTTTCTTTCTGCTGTCAGATATGGTTCTGGTATAGCTGTTGTCGTTGCGTTAGAGAAAGGTATTACTCCTAACTTTAGATATATTGCAACTCCTGAATATCCTTTTAGTGTAATATATCAAACAAATACTCCAAAAGAAGATGTTACGATACTTACCGCATATTATCTTAATAAAGAGACACATGAACTTGCAAAAACAACAGATAAAACCATCATTGCAGATACAATAAAACAGTTCGTTAAAATGAAACTTATGAAACCGACACAAACCCTCTTTACCGATATCAAACGGTGGAAAGACCTCGGAACAATTATTGATGATAAAGCATATGGGCGTTTCTCAAAAAACTCACTTCGTCCTTCCAAGCGAGTTTTTCTTGCTGGCGACTACACAATGTATGCACAAAAGTTGGCATATGGATCTGTTGCAGCAATTCGCAGTGGCAAGGAAGCTGCTACGCGACTACTTTCTTTCTTATCGAGCAACTCAATAAAAACAAAAAAAAAGACTATTTCTAACACCATAAAAAAGAAAGATCTGAAGAAAGATTACCGTGAACCGCTGATGAGATGCACAGTACTCTCTCTTTCAAAAAAACAGCCAATTTATCAAAAAAGTGTAGATATCGGGGATATTGCTTACTACGGCACACTCCTTCAAGCATCGCATGACCCTCAACTTGCTCAGTATATCTCTTCTCATACCGTCAATAAGCTCTTTGAGTTCCATCACGGATTTGGACCATCGTTACTCGACAGCACCCTTATCATTGAAGGATTTATGTCCTCACGCATTCATCCAAAAGTCGTACAAAATGCTCTTGAAGCTCTTGTTGAAAGATATTATGACCCACAAAAAGGGGCATTCAGAGCTGTAGAAAAAGCAAATGCCGAATATTGGAATGGCGTTGACATTGATTCCACCGCACAGGCAGCCTATTTACTATACCTTTTCGATGCAAAAAAATATAGAGAAATTATTACAAAATCCGCTGATTTTATTGCAGCTCATCAAAAAAAAGATGGCAGTTGGAAAAGTCGATGGTTTCCTCTTAAGACATATACAACTTTTTACTGTAGCAGACTGCTTCAAACAGATTCAAAGAGATATAAAAAAGAGCTAACACTTACAAAAAAATTCATATCAACACTTTTGCAACCATCAGGATCTGTTGATGATTCTCTTATGGAGACAGCAATAACAGTGCGAATGCTAAACCATCTTGGATACTCATCTTCACAGCAACAACCACTTAAGTTATGGTTACGGTCATTCTCAAAAAATAGCGCAACACATCTTCTCTATTATTGGTATAAACGCAAATCAAACCCTGTTTTGATATCATGTATAGATCGAGGGGAAATCGCTCAAGCATGGAAAGATTTAGCACTTTTGGAAAGATGAATCAACAATCAACTTTCAATCTCATCACAATTCGTAGTGATGCCCAATGTGGTCATCTTCTCTATCTAAAAAAAAGGGGTCAAGAATGATTACCATCCTCAACCCCAGTGTCGGTGGAACACTATAAAATATATTAGTAACAGTATCCATTCACACATGGTTGACCGCTACAGCACTCATCAACCCCTGCTCTACACTGTTGTCCCGCAGAGAGACATTGGTATGCAGTTACCGTAACAGCGGCACTTCCTGAACACTCTGCTTCATCCATTTCGCAAATCAGAGCTCCCGCTTTACATTTGTAACACTCTTCATCTTCTTTGCCTGCATTGAGTGTTGGACATTCATCATCATTCACATCACACGCAGCCTCTATACACTTGTTCCCGTCAAGAAAAACTTCGCCCTGCTTACAGACACCACACACACCTGGTGTTGGAGTTTTTGCACACTCAAGAAGGGTAAGTCCATCTTTTGCCACACAGCAACCTGCTGCACAATTTCGTGTTGAACACGCCTGACTAGAAGCGGCAAGGTTCAAGCAACGACCAAGTGCCAAATTACAGCGAAGTCTTAGTGGACACCCATCATCTGATTTACAGCCAGCCTTACATTTTGCTGCAACACAGATAGCTGTTTTTGCTTGATCTTTACAATCTTCATCCATTGTACATGCTGTTGGCTCAATCGGCTTCACCGCATCATCACTGTCCTGGGTTTCTGTCTTATCTTCTTTCTCTACCTTATCTTCATCTTGAGCCACATCATCATTGACATCGTCACTCTGACCACCGTCATCAGGCTGAGTGGTATCCACATCACCTTTCTGAACAAGAGGTGTATCGCCACACGCAACAAATACAAAAGCACTCAAGAGTAGTAACAAAATTAAAGTCTTTTTCATCAGAACCTCCATAATTAATGGTCATCCGAAATAATAGACACAGTGAGAAGATAAAAAGTTTTGCGATTTTATATTTTTTTTCAAAAAAATACGACAGGCGAGGATGGATGCAGATTGAGACATTTGAATGTGAGTAAGCGAAAGCGTAGTTGCCTACGCTGAGTGAAACGAGTGATACAAATAACGAAAAGATGCGCCATCCTCGTCAGTTGGGTCTTATTCCCATTCGATGGTGGCAGGCGGCTTCGAACTAATATCATAAACCACGCGATTAATACCCTTCACCTCATTGATAATACGAGAAGAAACTCGCTTAAGAAAAGAGCCATCAAACTCATACCAATCGGCTGTCATAAAATCATCTGTTACCACTGCTCTGAGTGCTGCAACTGATTCATAAGTTCTATTATCACCCATAACTCCAACTGTTTTCACCGGGAGAAGCACTACAAATGCTTGACCGATTTCATCATAGATCCCTGCTTTTCTAATCTCTTCAATAAAAATATGATCGGCAAGACGCAACAAATCGCAACGCTTTTTTGTCACCTCTCCTAAAATACGAACGCCCAAACCTGGTCCAGGAAACGGGTGACGGTTGACAAGCTCAGGGGGAAGACCTAAAACGCGGCCTAACTCCCTCACCTCATCTTTAAACAGGTCACGAAGTGGCTCAATAAGAGAAAGCGTCATTGTATCTGGAAGTCCACCAACATTGTGATGACTTTTGATTGTTTTGCTTGTTCCATCAGCAGATACAGAGGATTCAATCACATCTGGATAGATTGTTCCCTGTGCTAAAAATGTCGCATTCTTAATTTTTTTAGATTCCTCTTCAAAAACATCAATAAAGGTGTTTCCTATGATTTTTCTCTTCTTTTCTGGATCGGTAACGCCTTTCAAGTTATCAAGAAAGAGTTTTGATGCATCTACAACCTTTAAATCAACGAGTGACGAGAAGTTATTTTCAACTTCCTCTCTCTCTCCAAGACGCAAAAGTCCGTTATCAACAAAAATAGCATGCAAATTTGGCCCGATTGCCTTTCCAAGTAGTCCTGCAGTAACTGAGCTATCTACACCGCCTGAAAGACCAAGAATAACATGATTTTCTTTCACTTCAAATGCGATATCTCGAACAGATTTCTCGACAACATTATCCATAACCCAGTCTGGTGAAGCTTCACAAATATCAAAGACAAAATTACTTAAGATTGTTCGTCCTTCGATTGTGTGAGCTACTTCTGGATGAAACTGTGTCATATAGATTGCTCGACTGTCATTGCCAGCGGCAGCATAGGGAATTGAGTCTGTTTTTGCAATTGGATAGAAACCTTCTGGCAGAGCTTCAACAAAATCAGCGTGGCTCATCCAGACCTGTGTTGAATCTGATACTGAGTTGAAAAACGGTGAACTTGGTGCAAGATTATCAACAACAGCACGGCCATATTCTCTGCTGTCACTGCGCCCTATTTTCCCGTTCAATTTCTTTGTAACTAATTGCATTCCATAACAGATACCAAGTATTGGAATATCCAATGCAAATATTTCATCACTGATGTCTGGAGCACCATTATCATAGACAGAGTTTGGGCCACCAGAAAAAATAATACCTTTGGGTTTAAAATCTTTAATAAAATCGAGTGATACTGAGTAGGGATGCAGCTCACAATAGACATGTAGCTCTCTAATTCTTCTTGCTATTAGTTGATTGTACTGCGAGCCAAAATCGAGAATAAGAATTTTATCCATAGTTCCTCCAATTGGGAAATAATCGTGACGGGTATTGTACTTAAACTTTGCAATCTATCAATAAAAACTCTTTTTACCCTCTCTCATCAGCTTGAACGATAGAGTTCACCTCAGCAAAAATAATTAAAGAGATTGACTACTGCACTTTGGAGTGCTATAACTTATCTCGTTTTGTTGCTATTTACGAGGAGAGCAAATGAGAATATTTCTAACCGCAACACTTATTGTTATCGCACTTATGTTATCTTCATGCACGAAACAGAGTGACTCATCACAGCCTTCAAAACCAAAAAAGATGATTGTTTTCACAGGTATAGCTCCACTTAAATATCTTATAAATCAAGTTGGTGGAGATAAGATAGATGTCGAGGCAATGGTGCCACCGGGAGGCAGCCCAGCAACCTGGGAGCCGCTCCCTGCCCAGTTAGCAAAACTTGCTCATGCTCCACTTTATTTCACTATTGGTGTTCCTTTTGAAAAACAGTGGATTGGCACTTTGATAAAAAACAACCCGAACACTCAATTTGTTCCGCTACAAACTGGATTTAAACATCGCGCAATCGAAACGCTAGAAAAGAGCACAGCAAAAAGTCCTCGTACGGATCCTCATTCGTGGCTCAACCCACAAGATGCCATTATTATGGCACGGGCAATTAAAAGTTATATCTCTCTTGCTGACCCAAAAAATAGTGTAGAATATGAGAAAAATTGTAGCAATCTTGTGAAAAAACTCAAAGCACTCGATGAAAAGTTAGAAAAAGAGTTAGCACCGTGCGCTGGAAAATCAATTCTGGTTTTCCATCCATCGTATGGCTACTTTTGTGATAGATATCATCTGACTCAAATCCCTATTGAAATAGCAGGGAGAAAACCATCACCTCAAGAGTTAAGCAAGGTTATCTCACTTGCAAAACAGAAGAAGATACATACTCTCCTCGTACAAAAACAGTTCAGTCAAACTGAGGCGAAAACAGTGGCACAAGCAATCAATGGAAAAGTTCTCTCCGTCAATCCACTCAGTGAAAACTATATGGAAATGATGCAAACAATTAGTGAGGCAATACGCAGTGAATGCAAAAAATAGCCTTCTCTCATTAAAAAACATCTCTGTTGGGTTTGACAAACACACCGTCATTCAAGATGTTTCATTTTGCATTACAAAACCAGAATTCATCGTGGTAACAGGTCCAAATGGTGGTGGAAAGACAACACTTCTCCGCCTTATTCTAGGACTATTGCATCCATGGAGTGGCACGATTTCGGTCTTTGAAAAGCCGCCAAAAGAGTCAACATCACTCATTGGATATGTTCCACAATTTAGCGAAACTGATAGCTCTTTTCCTATCTCTGTACAAGATGTTATTTTGATGGGGACTCTTTCTGGTATACCACTGCTTCCCTTCTATAAAAAAGACGCAATTGAAAACATGCGTAACATAGCAGACAAACTGGGAATAACATCACTTCTCAGCCACCATTTTGGCTCTCTTTCTGGCGGGCAAAAACAGCGCGCACTGATTGCTCGTGCGCTTGTTTCTCACCCTAAAATGTTGCTTCTTGATGAACCCGTTGCAAGTGTCGATAGTAGCTCGGAGATGGATATTTACCAGCTGTTGCAAGAGTACGCTCAGACGATTCCTGTCATCATGGTAACTCACGATATCGGTTTTGTCAGCACACTTGTTAATAGAATTATCTGTATCAACCGCACTATCTATGATAACCCTGACCCGACTCACCATCTTCACGACACCGTTAAAGAGTACGGAGAAGAGGTGCGAATGATTAACCACAAGTGCGGACTCTAACTATGATGTACGATATTCTTCAGCAAACTTTTTTCCAACATGCAATTATTGCGGTCATTCTCAGTGCCATTATCAGTGGAATTATTGGAACTTTTGTCTTTGTTAAGCGACTCTCTTTCCTCTCTGGCGGTATTGCTCACGCCCTGCTTGGTGGTGTTGGCTTTGCTGTCTTTATCTCTATCAATCCAATGATCGGCGCGCTTATTGCTGCTCTTCTTTTCACACTTATCATGGGTCTTATTAAGCTTAAATCACCACGCAATGAAGAGAGCATCATCGGCGCACTCTGGGCACTTGGCATGTCAACAGGCATCATATTTCTCCATATAACTCCTGGATATCACGCTGATATTGGCAGTTGGCTTTTTGGGAATATCCTGATGATAAGCAGAGATGAATTGATTATGCTGATGATTCTTGTTGCCATTGTTATCGTCGTTGTCTATCTCTTCTATCGTCCACTTGTTGCTATCTCATTTGATGAGACACTTCTTAAGGTTCGAGGACTCTCCTTTTCACTTTTCTACCTGCTTCTGTTGATGATTATTGCAGCAACAGTTGTTGTAATGGTGAAAAGTGTGGGTCTTATATTGCTTATCGCTATGCTTACTATTCCACCAGCAATTTCTGCACAATTTGCCCGCTCAATTCCCGCAATTATGGGAATATCTGTTGTAATATCTCTGTTAGTTATGTTTTTAGGACTCTTCTTTTCTGTTATATGGAATCTGCCAGCAGGAGCGTCAACTATCTTGGTGGCTTCACTCGCATTTGCAGTAACAACTGCGTTTAAACGATAGAAAGAAACTCTACAAAGAATCATTCTCTGAAATATAATGCTCTTTTTGCTCTTCAAAAATATCTTTTATCGCTTCAAAGAGAAACATCAAATCAGCAGGGCGTTTTTTGATTGTATCAAGGCAAAACTTCAACTTTATCTGAAGGCTCGACTCAGCAGCGTGCAAAAAATGAACATCTACCATCGAAAAGAGTATATCCCAGGATGGTTTTAGCTTATTAAAATTGATTTCTGCCACACCATCTGCAAAAAATGAATCAATCTTTTCACCAAACAAATCTTTATTAAAAAC
>JAGLDR010000024.1 GCA_023145475.1 bacterium | reverse complement strand
GGGACGATGAAGATAAACCGATTTTGTAATGTTGCAGATGAAGAGATTGCGCTGACTCTGACTAGTTCTGGCACCGGTGGTCAAAAAACGCAGCTCAATTTGGACAAGGAATCGTTGGATAATTTAGAGACGCTTGCGGTCAGCTCTTTTGTCGATCTTGGATATGCCGATGAAACGCCGGCTCACTATATTGTGCTTGGCTACTCCCGTGATAAATCGAGTCAAATCGGTACAAGCTGGAGTGATGAACAGGTGATGCAGTATGCTCCGCACAAGTCTGTACACTGGGAAATTCACTGGAATGACCAGACTCAGAAGTTTGATTTTGATTATCACAAAACAGCTAATCTATTGATTTCACTGGCAGATGATGCGCCAATTCGCCTTATTGGATTTCCCGCTTTTATGCATCAAGTGATTGAAGAAGTAGTGAGAATAAACCCCAATTTGCGTGTGCATCCGAAGAGTTTTATCATTGCCGGTGGTGGGTGGAAAAACCACAACGGCACACCGATGACCCACAGCGATTTTGCGCACTATGTTGAAGCGAGCATAGGTCTTCCTGCTGAAAATGTGAGAGATAACTATGGTATGGCTGAACATGGCGTTCCCTATTCATCGTGCAAGGCGGGACATCACCATGTGCCAATTTATGGACGCCTGCAAGTTATTGATCCTCTCACAATGAAGGGTAAACCGATTGGTGAAGAGGGACTTTTGAAACTTCTGACACCGTATAACACAACGCAGCCAAATCTGGTTGTCCTCTCAACGGATCTTGTTATTCTTGGTGAGAATTGTCCGTGTGGAGTCAAAGGCCCATACATTGCGAGCATACGGCGAGGTGGCAAGGTGAAACACAAGGGATGTGCCATTGCTGCGCAAGAGATTTTGAACGCAGCACAGAAATAATTGTAGGGAGCGTAAAAAGATGAAAAAAATAGAGTTAATTGAACGAATCTCAAATGGTGAAGATAGTTACACTCAATTTAAAGAACAGATAATTCATTCAAAAGAGTTAGCCAAAGAGTTTGTAGCTTTTTCAAATGCAGAAGGTGGAATAATTATTTTTGGAGTCTCTGACGATGGAGATATAAAGGGTTTAAACATAACAGATGTCGAGAAAATTGGCCAGCTTGTTGGTAATGTTGGTCAAGAAAATGTAAAACCGCCAATTCACCCACTAATTCAAAATATAACTATTGATGAGAAAAAACTGATGGTTGTGTTTATAAAGAGTGGTTTAAGCAAGCCCTATAAAACAAGTAGTGGCGTTTTTTACACAAAATCCAGTTCAGATAAGAAAATAATATCTGACGAAGAGTTAAAAAGACTGTTTGCAGAATCTAAAAGACTGTATGCTGATGAAGAGGCCGTCAACAAAACAGACATTACAGATTTAAATCAACAACGATTTAACCTGTTTTTAGAGAAATTTGATAAAAACTTATATGATGGAGTTAAAAATAACAATCTAAATTTAATTACATTATTGCAAAACTTTGACATTATGAAAGGTAACAACTTAACTCTTGCTGGTAATTTAATCTTTGGGATGAATCCACAGAAATTTAATAAATCATTTTATATTGATTGTTGTTATTTTGATGGCAATGATATTTCAGTAACAAAATATATTTCAGAAAGACGTGCTTATGGTGATTTTGAGTCACTTTATGAAAAAGGTACAGATTTTATAAAAAGTAATCTGAAAAACAGACAAGTAGGAGAAAATTTTAATTCCAATGGAGTTCCTGAGATTTCTTATGAAGTTATTGGTGAATTAGTTACAAATGCTCTGATTCATAGAGATTATTATATTAACTCTCCAATAAGAATATATATATTTCATAATAGAGTTGAGATTATAAGTCCAGGCAAGCTTTACAATTCACTCACTGTAGAAAAAATCAAGTGCGGAACGACAATTAGAAGAAATCAAACATTAGATCGTATTTGTAATAATGTTTTATCATATACAGGCAGAGGGTCGGGAATAAGAAGAGTTTTAAATATTAATCCTGACATCGAATTTGTAAACGACACTGAATTAGAGCAATTTAAATGTATTATTCATAGAAAAGAGCGCGACAGGTTGGTAGACAGGTTGGGAGACAGGTTGGAAAATCTCACAAAGAATCGACAAGAAATATTAAAAGCTATTGATAATGATTCCTTGACAACCATTGCTAAACTTGCAGAAATGTTGGGGATTAGCACAACAGCGATAGAAAACAATATTAAATACTTAAAAGAAAATGGTTTATTAAAGAGAGTTGGAAGTGATAATTCTGGAAGTTGGGAGATAACAGATGAGATTTAACCACATTATTTTCGGGACTTCGTATGATTTTCCGATGAACCTTCCGTTTGAAGAGTTAAAAGCGATGTTTTCAGAAGAAGTTCTGCTGAAGAAAAGTAATGAATTCAAAGAAATACCCATTGATGATATTTTAAGCCTCCTCGAACGAACGGGAGAAATCTTCTCAAATCCAGAGTCGAGATACTATAAAACCGCGCTGGAAAAATTGCCGGAACTGATAAATTACGCTCCATCGATGGTTGCTATGGGCCTCGATATGTTGCCGTTCTTGCTCTCAAGAGAGAATTCGCAGGCTCGTTTGAAATGTCTCGGAGATTACAAAGCGTTAGATCACTTTATCTCTCTCCCGCATGAGAAATATCGAAGAGCTGTGCCAGTTGGTGCTGTCTGTCATATTGCCGCTGGAAATGTTTTTCTTGGCTCAATTGACTCACTTCTGTATGGAATTATTACCAAAAATATTAATTTGTTGAAGATATCTAAGCAGGATGCTGTCTTTCCTACGCTCTTTTTTGAGGCACTCAGAGAGGCGGACACAGAAAATATACTGATGCCCTATATTGCGATGACTTATTGGGATAGAACCAACACCGAAGCGACAAAATTTATTAAAAACAACTTTGAGGCAATTCTTCTTTTTAGTGGTCAACAGGCGGTAATTGAATATAAGAGTGGACTCTCTTTCAAGACAGAACTTATCGCTTTTGGTCCTAAAATCAGCTTTTCAATTGTGACAAAAGGGCTTTCAAAGAGTGAGTTGCAGATAGCGGCAGAAGGTCTTGCTTCAGACATTGTTTTGTGGGAGCAGCGGGCGTGTACCTCGTGCCAAAATATCTTTATTGAAGAGGATGAAAACAGCGATTATTTTATTTCGCAACTGGTTTCAGAGCTTGAAAAGATATCAAAGACATTTCCACAAACCGCCCTTGATGTTGATTCTAAAGTGGATATAAGAAAGGTTCGTGAGCTTGCAAAGTGGGATGAATTTAGTGGTAAAGGAAAGCTGTTTGAAGGCGATACAACCGATTATACGGTACTGATTACCCACAATTCTGATATAACAGACTCTCCACTTAATCGGACAGTTATCGTGAATATCGTTGATAGTTACAAATCTATTTTGGGCGGTAGTATCAAATATCTGAAATATTATATGTCCACAATTGCCGTTGCTGGACACAACTCTATCGACATTATAGAGGAGTTTACAAGGCTGGGTGTTATGCGGTTTTGTAAGCCGGGGACGATGGCGCTTGGAGCGGATATGGAGGCATCGCATGATGGACTTTTTATCCCGATGCAACTTATTAGACTTATCAATCTTGATGATTTGCCGCCAAGTGAGTTTGAATTCGGCTATCTCAAGCCGGAGCAGAGAGACAAATATCTTTTAGCCAATCTTAACAACCTGCTTTTGGACGCCAAAAAGAGTCCGTTTTATCAGAAAAAGTTTGGCAATAGACCGTTCAAGGTTGCCTCTTTGGAAGAATATGCCACTTTGCCATGCATAGAAAAAGTGGAACTTGCCGAAAATTGTCCGCCTAAATCAATGGAAATGCTGACAGAAAAGCCGAAAAGAGCATACATTTTCTCTGCTGGAGGCACGACAGGCTTAAAAAAATATGTCTACTATTCCGCTGATGAATTTGCAAAGTCGGCAAAATATTTTGGTCAGGGCTTCAAAGCTGCCGGCATTGGTGAAGATGATGTTGTTGCAAACTTTTTCAACCCTGGAGCACTCTGGACAGCGTTTCCTGCCACAAATATCGCACTCGAAGAGACCGGTTGCACTATTCTTTCGTTGACAGCAAATCAGTCAATGGAGATGACGCTGAACTATCTGAAGGAGTTTAACGCAAATACCATTTTAGGAATAACCGGAAGTCTTGTTTTGTTGGCGCAAAAAGCAGAAGAGATTGGAGCACATATCACGCTTGATAAAATACTCTTTTCGGGAGAGCCAATGCCGGCAAGTGCTGAGAAGTATTTGAAAAGAGTGTTTAACGCAAAAAAAGTGAACTCACTTGGATACGCCGCTGTTGAGGTTGGTCCTATTGGATATCAATGTGAACATTGTGAGCCAAATGAATATCATATTTTCGATGACTTTTGTTATACAGAGATAGCAGATGATGGAAATATTATCATAACAACTCTTGGACGAAAATTGCACCCTCTTGTTCGATTTAAGGTGGGCGATAGAGGAGAAAAGGTTATAAAAGAGTGTCAGTGTGGCCGACAGACTACAAAGATAAAACTTCTTGCTCGCATGGACGACATGATAAAATTGACCAATACTGAAATATTCCTCAGTGAAATTTTTGACGCAGTTGGCAAACATTCGACCCTCTCTTCATTTTTTCAGATTCTTGTCTCATCACTCAATGGAAAAACCGATTTAGTTTTTAAGATTGAATCGTCAAAAAGCTCTGAATTGCCCGCAACGGCGGAGTTTGTCGAGAGTGTGAAACAGTCAATTATCGCTTCATGCGGAGATATGCGAGAGGAGTGGGGCAAATTCCTTGTAAAAGACTTCAGGGTTGAAATCGTCGCACCACTTGCAATTGAAAGAGTTGGACGAACAGGAAAAATTAGACGAATAGTCGATACAAGACAGGAGAGATGATGGAAAAATACTACTCTGAGATTTCGCTTCCAAGCTCTATCAAATATTTGGGACTTGCACTCCAATTTGTGGAATATGCCGCCGAGAATATTGGCTTTCCAAGAGAGGATATAACAAAGATTCATCTTGCGGCAGAGGAGTTTATTGCTACGGTCATTGACTCTGCGGCTGCCTCAGGGGAGGAGGGTCTTTTTCAGGTTATTTGCAAAAGAATTCCCACCGGAATTGAAATTATTATCAATGAGAAAGGACTTCCATACGATCTGAATCAACTTCCAGAGTTTAATCCTGAAGAGAGTCTAGAGAATCAAACAGGAGCAGGACTCGGGCTCTTTTTGATAAAGAAAATGATGGATGAATTTGAGATTGTAAATCTTGGAATAGAGGGAAGAACCGCCCATCTTATTAAACACCTTCCACAATCAAAGATAACTGATATTATTGATGAAAAGAGTGCTGTTCCCTTTGAAGAGGAAAAAAAGGTTCCCGCCAGAAAGAATGTTGAATTTACCATACGAAATATTGCAGAAAGTGAGGCAATTGAGGTCTCTCAGTGCATTTATAAAGCGTATGGATACTCCTATCTGTCTGAGCATGTTTACTATCCAGAACGGATTATTGCACTCAACAAAAGTGGTCATTATATCACCGCTGTTGCGGCTACAGAGCAGAATGAATTTGCAGGGACTTGTCAGTTGACAGTTGAGGAGGGCGCAGCGGTTGCGTCACTTGGTCAAGCGGCGGTAAAACCAGAGTTTCGGAATAATAGATGTCTCCAATATTTGACAACCTATCTAATTGCAGAGGCGAGGAAGAGAGAGATTTATGGTCTCTTTGTTGAGGCGGTTGCCAACCATAAGTTTTCTCAAATGGGCGCACACAAGGCAGGTATGAAAGATTGTTCGATTTTGCTTGGCTACTGCCCTGAAACGATGAAATTTGCCAAAATTGGAGAAGTTGAGGGAGAGCGAACTTCGATTGTTCAGTCCTATATGAAAATCAGTGAAACTCCCGCAAAAACTATCTATCTTCCCACTCACCACAAAAAGATACTATCTGAAATATATGAGAATATTGGTGTTGAAATAGATGTTGCCATTCCGCCAAAAGAGATTCATCTTCCGCAGAAAAGTGTTATAAAAACAAAATATCTGAATACCGCTCTTTCAGCGACGATTACCGTGGTTGAAGCAGGCG
>JAGLDR010000239.1 GCA_023145475.1 bacterium | reverse complement strand
TTACAACCATCATTCGGAATAAATTCCCAAGTAGTTCCCTGTGGAAAGATTATAATATCAGAAATCCACACTGTCCAGTTACCTTCGATCTCAGTGCATTCTCCTGCATATTTTGGTGCACAGACATTTTCAATACACGCCCATCCATCTTGACATTGAATATCTAAAATACATCCCTCAGAAGAGAGGGGAACACACTCATTATAACTGCCATTACTTTCGCATTTGAGACCATCACCACAATCTTCGTCAGTATAACACTGATTTCGTGAGGCGCACGCACCAGCAACAACAGTAATATCGCAGTATTCATCAGGTTTGCAATCGGCATCACTTGTGCAAAACGAGCCTGTTGTAAACTTACACACCGTCCAGTTTCCTTCAACTTGACAACTATTTAATGTCGGACAATCTTCACTTGTTGCACATTCATTGGCATACTCACAGCGGTTTTCAGGACTTTCATCCAGACAACGATAGCCAAATCCACACTCTTCATCAGTAACACACGGAGCCTGCTTGACACATTCATTATAGGTGCCATTAGATTCACATCTCTCTCCTGTTTGGCACTCACCGTCAACATCACACTCATTCATTGAGCGGCAGACACCCATTCCAATAATTGGTGTTTCACACACTTCACCATCATCACACTCCTCATCTTTTGTACAGTTTTGCGGATCGATGTTGAGCTTACATATTTTCCAATTGTCTTCTCTTTCGCATGATTGAATATCAGAGCAGTCGAAATCGGTAACACACTCACTTGCACTCTCACACTTTGTTGGTGAAATCATGCTATTACAACGGTTACCAAATTCACAATCGGGGTGAACAAGACACTCATTCTCTATCGTCTCACGGCACTCTTTCCAATTTTCTACTGTAATACACTGAAAGTGAGGAAGACAGTCATCATCAATGTTGCACTCACTAACAAACTCACAAAAAGCAGGGTCTATATCAAGGCGACACCGTGAACCAAAATCACACTCCTCATCTTTTGTACAGATAGCACCAAGAGAGAAGCACTCATTCCAGTTATCAGCAACACCACAATACTCATTTGCACCACAATCTTCATCAAATTGGCACTGGTCTGCCTCAACACAGCCATCGTCTGTTGTTCCATCATTGAGACAGTTAAATCCAACAGGACAATCAGAGCTTACTCTGCAAACCCATGCGTCACCATCGGGTATCTCATCATCATCAGGCAATAAACCATCGATAGATTCGTCATCATCTGCATCAACACCCTCTTTATCATCAACATTATCATCGACAGACGACGCATCGTCATCACTTAGCTCCTTATCGACAGAGCTATTATCACCATCGCTCTGAGGATTATTTGCCACAAGTTTGTTTCCACACGAAGCAAAAAGTGTCAAACTAAAAACTATCAAAGCGACTCTAAAAAAACGCATCATCATAATCTCCCTACTGCTTATAACCAACAACCAAATACAGTGTAATCATTTTTTTGAAATAAAACAGATTTCAGCTTTTTCACACGCCCATTCATCTTTTTGTACCATTGTATTCCCCTGCCGGAGAGTATGTCCAGGACAGCGGTGGCAATACTGCCTATAATCACACGAATTACACTCAATAATATCTCTGTTTGCAAGATGACGAATAGAACGAAACAGGGGTGATTCACTCCATACATCAGCAAAAGAGTCCTTACGAATGTTGCCTGCAGCTTCACGCCACTCAATACAGGGATATATATCGCCACGGTGGTTCACCGCAACTACCGAACGGGCTGCATCGCAAGGAGCGGTATCAGCTGCCACATCTTTAGCATCAGAACAACCTATATGGGCAATCAATTTTTGTAACTCTCTTCTCGAAATGGTAAGATTTTCAGGAGGAGGCGTCCCCCCAAGTCCAGCCATGAGCGTTGTATTGAAAGAGAGAACAAACCCTTCAAAAACAGCAAGTTCCTCAATAAATTTGAGATATTTAATATTGGTAGCCATTACAACAAAAGTCATTCTAACAGTCACCTTCTTCTTTTTCATAAAGCGAGCAACTTTCATCATCTGCTGAAAAGAGCCAACAACATCTGTTAGTGCATCGTGCCTCTCTTCATCGCCATAAATTGATGTCTGCCATACCATTGGCCCAGCTGCTGCCACCTGCTCTGCCACGCCATCTGAAACAGCTGCTCCACTACTCAAAATTGAAAGTGCCATCCGTCTCTTTCTGATTGCCCTGATAATTTCAACAGTGTCACGCCTCGCAAATGGTTCGCCACCTGTTATTGTAATATGAAATGCTCCACGCTGATAAAGCTGCTCAATAAGAGCAATCCACTCTACTGTTGAAAGTTCGCGCTCCCTCTCTGTCGGCACATCACGCAGATAGCAATGTTTACAGGAGAGTGGACAACGCCGTGTCAATTCAAGATGAGCGGAGAAAGGAATATTGCTCTTCGTTGCTCGTGCCTTTATCTGCTCATAAAGATGTAAATTATGTTCTGTTGTTTTTGAGACAGATGAAGATTCATCACCACTTCTAGAAGAGAGAAAGCCCATCTTTTTAAGCTCTTTTATAAATGGATGCACCTCGTTCGGCAGCTTTTCGCCCTCTTCAATGAGACGAATAACATCCGCAGCATCACTATTGAGAAGCAACTCATACCCTGTCTGATGATTTATCAAGAAAAGCTCATTCCCTGTGGAAGTAAATGAAATATGTGCAGGAAATGTAACCATTAAAACCTTAAAAATGCGAATTATCTTGCGAAAACAAAAAAGTTCCTACCGTTCGTAACATCCAAGATCTGGAGTTGTGAGATTTCTCTTCTTTCCATCCATATCTTCTTTTGGCTCGTCAATCTTGTCGCCATAATCGAGAGCAGGAGATGAGGCAGCATGATGGAAATTCTTATTTGGAACATTAACAAAAAGTGGCTCATCTTTTAAAATTCTATCTAGGATGAAATCATCTCCCGAAAAGTCACCATCTTGAACTATAGTCGAGTAGACAGCTATATCATCATTATTACTACTGTTTTTCATTTCAATCCCATCATTTTCCCAGAAGATAGAGTTGTATACATCTGCAACAGTGTTATCATACACATGAAGCCCTGCTCCGCCGTCATCTCCATTGTCTTGAAGATCGTTGTTGAAAACAGTGGTATGAATCACATAAAAATAACTCTCTTCACGACCGTAAAGAGCAGCACCAAAATGCTGAGCAATATTGTCATAAAAGAGTGAATTTATAATATATCCGCCACTCCGAACAAGACAGATCGCTCCGCCACGCCCATAACCATCATCACTATCGCTGTATGAGATATTGGCATTGAAAAGGGAGTTAGTAATAGTAACTTCACTATCTTCTGCGTAAATTGCTCCACCATAACCATCATCATCATTTGAACCGATATAGAGATCTTTTCCACCAATAGCTTCATTCTCAGAAAAGAGACAATGGTTAAAAACAACAGCTGAATTTATAATGGAGACCGCTCCACCTCTCCCAGAATATCCTCGAGAAGTAGTGTCCTGACCCCTCACTTTATTGTTTTTGAATGTAACATAGTTTATAAGCATATCATCAACATCTTCAATATAAATCCCAGCACCATAATTTGAGCTGGTTCCATCGTTTGTGTTATTTTGAACAGTAAGATTATGTAACTGAGAAAAAGGGGCGCCAATAAAAAGATTATCAATATCAGTTTCGCCATCTACCGCGGTAAGATTCATAATCAAATCTCTTTGAACAAGCTGCTGCTCTACACCTGCAAACGCTCCGTAAAGATGAACATCTTCAGCAAGTCGAATCGGAGCTGCTGGCTTATAAACACCATTTTTTATCCACACTTGACAAAAAGGTGCACCATCAGCAACAGCATCCACGGCTGCTGCAATTCCTGCATCAATTGAAGGAAGTGGGTCTAACCATGACTTCCCTTCGTTCTCTGGAACTACAATTC
>JAGLDR010000238.1 GCA_023145475.1 bacterium | reverse complement strand
TTGTTGGAATTGGCATTGATAGTGCAATTCATGTCTTTCATCGCTATCGTGAAGAGGGGATTGAAAATCTCTCTTTTGTACTGAAAACTACCGGTGGTGCTGTGCTTTTCTCGGCACTTACTACATTTGTCGGGTTTATAAGTCTTGCCTTTGCAAAACACAATGGAATGAAGTCAATAGGAGAGATGGCAAGCGTCGGCATTATTACGGTTACTGTTGCGAATATTATTCTCTTTCCTCTCATCATAACATATCTTTATAAAAAAGCTAAAGAGTCAAAAAAAAGCTAAATTCTTTCTTCGATATTTATTGATTTTTTATTTCGAAGCCTTATAATGTTCACAATCGGCGTTTTTACTGGAGGACCCCATGGCTGAGACACAAGATAATAGACCAGCAGATAGTGCTGGAGACGAGTATGGATCATCAAGCATTCAGGTGCTTAAAGGGCTAGAGGCTGTACGAAAAAGACCAGGAATGTATATCGGAGATACCGATGACGGAAGTGGTCTGCATCATATGATTTACGAGGTTGTCGATAACAGTATCGATGAAGCTCTCGCAGGGCACTGCGACAAAATTGAAGTCTTTATTCATATGGACAACAGTGTTACCGTCAAAGATAACGGTCGAGGCATTCCTGTTGGTATGATGGAAGAGGAGGGCAAGAGTGCTGCTGAGGTCATTCTGACAGTACTTCACGCAGGTGGAAAGTTTGATAATAACGCTTACAAAGTCTCTGGCGGATTGCACGGAGTTGGTGTGAGTGTTGTTAACGCCCTCTCTAGCAAATTGAAGCTCAAAATTAAAAAACAGGGTGGCGTATACTTTCAAGAGTATTCAAAAGGTGATGCACTCTATCCTTTGAAGCGAATCGGAGACACCAAAGAGCATGGAACCAAGGTGACATTCTCTCCTGATAAGGATATTTTCACAATGACGGAGTTTAACCTCGCCACGGTTAAAAATCGCCTCAGAGAGATGGCGTTTCTGAATAGTGGCGTTTTTATCTATCTCCTCGATGAACGAGTGGGAGAAGAGTTTACTTTTCACTATGACGGTGGTCTTTCAGAGTTTGTATCTTATCTGAATAGCGCAAAAGTAGCACTACACCCCGAAACTGTTGATCTTCATAAGCATCAAGAAAAAGGTGATTTGACGCTCGAGATTGCGATGCAGTGGACTAATGCCTATCAAGAGAATATTCGTTGTTATAGCAACAATATATATAACCGTGATGGTGGAACACATCTCACAGGTTTTAAGGCAGGAATTACCAAGGTTTTTAATAACTATATCACTGCGAATACAAAAAATCTTAAGGTCAAAATTGAGGGAAATGATATTCGTGAAGGTTTGACAGCTGTTGTTAGCGTTAAAATGGCTGATCCAAAGTTTAGCTCTCAAACAAAAGATAAACTGGTCAGTAGTGAAGTTCAATCGTTTGTCTCCTCCTCTATTTCTGAAATTCTTTTGCAGTTTCTTGAAGAAAATCCATCAATCGCCAATACTGTTATTGCTAAAATTCTAGAGGCAGCAACAGCGAGAGAGGCAGCACGAAAAGCGCGTGATATGTCACGAAAGAAAGGTAATAATGCAGGAATGAGTGAGCCAGGAAAACTGGCAGGTTGTTCAGAAAAAGATCCAGCAAAGAGTGAGCTTTTTATTGTCGAGGGAGATTCAGCTGGTGGCTCTGCGAAACAGGGCCGAAGTCGTGACAATCAGGCAATTCTTCCTCTGCGTGGTAAAATTCTGAATGTTGAAAGAGCCCATCCAGAAAGAATAGCTGAGAGTGAGCAAATCCGTAACATTATTGCTACTCTTAAGGCAGGGACGGGAGCCTCTTTTGATATAACAAAATTGCGTTATCACACCATTGTTATTATGACAGATGCTGATGTTGATGGTGCTCATATTATGACACTTCTTTTGACATTTTTCTACCGGCATATGCCAGAGATTATTGAAAGAGGTCACCTTTATGTTGCACAGCCACCACTTTATGGAATTAAAAAAAAGAATGGCAATGCAATAGACACATATCTTAAGGATGAAAAAGAGTATCAAAAATATCTTGTTGATGTGGGGACACAACACCTTTCCGTTACAACATCTGATAGCAAAAATCTTCTTGATGAGCAATTTCACTCTTTTCTGACAACAATGGTTAATTTGGATTCCCATCTTCTGCGGACAGATTTTATCTATGACTCTGCGGTTGTTGAAGCAATATCCTCTCATCCGGCGTTTATCTCCGAAGATTTTTCTTCCCGCGAGGTGTTGATAGAAAAATTTCATGCTATTGAAAAACACATGGAGCAGTATTGGCCATCCCATCTTCCAATTCGCATGGAGTTAGAGGATAATGAACGATATGAAGGAGAGTTTAAACTTCTTGTCATAACAACAATAAATGGTGCCGAGAAGCAGACCCGTATTGACTATAAATTTGTAAAGAACTCTGAAATCAAACTGATTGCCTCTCTTAAACAAAAGTTAAAAGAATTTGGAGATGCTCCTTATACTTTAGCTCTTAAAGATGATGAAAATAGCAAAGAGGTTTTTGATTCTTGGAAAACACTAATGGACGACATTCTGCAGAAGGAACGCGAGCGTATAGGAAATCGCCTTCAACGATATAAGGGTCTTGGTGAAATGAATTCAGACCAGTTAGCAGACACGACAATGGATCCAAAAAACAGGACTTTATTGAAAATTAAAATAGAGGAAGCTGTGGAAGCAGATGCGGTTTTTGTTGCACTGATGGGTGATGATGTGGACCCACGCAGACACTTTATAGAGAAAAATGCACTTAGTGCAACGATTGATTTGTAGACTGATTTTAGAGAAGTTATAAACTGAGGAGCAGACATTATGGATGAACACAACATAGGCAAAGTGATACCAATAAGTATCGAACATTCGATGAAAAGTGCATTTATTGATTATGCAATGAGTGTTATTATGGATCGCTCTCTTCCTGATGTAAGAGATGGATTAAAGCCGGTTCACAGAAGAGTTTTGTGGGCGATGAAGGAGTTGGGGTGTACCCACATGGCCCCTTATAAAAAGTCAGCAAGAATTGTTGGTGATACCATTGGTAAATATCACCCACACGGTGATCAGGCAGCCTATCAGACGCTTGTTAGGATGGCACAGCCATTTAGCATGCGCTATATTCTTGTTAAAGGACAGGGAAACTTTGGTTCTGTTGATGGTGATAGTGCAGCTGCAATGAGATATACAGAAGCTCGCATGACAAAAATCTCAAGTGAAATTCTTGCGGATATCGAGAAAGATACCGTAAAGATGAATCCAAACTATGATGGAACGCTGCCTGAGCCTGAAGTTATGCCTACTCGTATTCCCACACTTCTTATTAATGGTAGTAGTGGAATCGCCGTGGGTATGGCGTGCAATCTTCCTCCTCATAACTTGACAGAGGTTGTGAATGGAACTATTGCGATGATTGACAATCCTGATATTACCCTTCCTGAGTTGATGCAATATATAACTGGTCCTGATTTTCCCACAGAGGCTATGATTCTTGGACGAGATGGAATTCGTCAAGCATACGAAACTGGTCGTGGCAGTGTAAAAATGAGAGCCGATGTTACTATTGAGAACGGTGACGAGAGAAAAAATTCGAAGAAAGATGCGCTTATTATCAATCGCTTGCCGTATCAGGTTAATAAAGCAAGATTGATTGAAAAGATACGAGAGCTTAAGGATGACAAGATATTAGGCATGGGTGACATTCGAGATGAGTCTGACAAACATGGTATGAGAGTTGTGATTGAACTGAAAAGAGATGCAGATTCACATATTATTCTCAATCAACTCTATAAGATGACTGATCTGCAGACCAGCTTTGGTGTCAATATGTTGGCAATTTGTAATGGTGTTCCTCGCAGACTTAATTTGATAGATATACTCAAGTATTTTATTCTTCACCGAAGAGATGTGGTAACTCGACGAACAAAGTTCGAGTTAAACAAAGCCGAAGAGAGGGCTCATATTTTAGAGGGTCTGAAAATTGCGCTCGATAATATTCAAGAGATTATCAAAATCATTAGAGCATCAGCATCAACTGAAGCCGCACGAAAAAGTTTGATGAGTACCTTTGATTTTTCTCTTAAGCAGGCAAAAAGTATTCTTGATATGAAACTGAGTCGTTTGACTGGTTTGGAAAGAGATAAAATCATCAATGAATTAGCTGAGTTGATGGCGAAGATTTCCTGGTGTAAAGAAGTTCTTGCAGATGAGACAAAACTTTTTGGTGTCATTAAAGATGAGTTGAAAGAGATTATTGAAAAGTACGGTGACGAGAGAAAGACGGAAATTCTTAATTATGAAGGCGAACTTAACTATGAAGATTTAATTCCCGATGACGACATGATTGTTACTCTCACTACCGAGAATTATATTAAGCGAACACCGCTCGATCTCTATCGTAAACAGAAGAGAGGCGGGAAGGGCATAAATGCGATTGATCCAAAAGAAAATGATTATGTGAAAAATATATTTATCGCATCATCTCGTACACAACTGCTTATTTTCACTAACTATGGTAAGGTATATTGGACAAAAGTCTATCAACTTCCAGAAACAGGCAGAAAGAGTAGGGGAAAACCGATTGTCAACTTGATTCAAGTGGAAAAAGATG
>JAGLDR010000237.1 GCA_023145475.1 bacterium | reverse complement strand
GCAAATCTTTCCCCGTCTGTTTCATAACCTTAACCACCACATCAAAACCTATGAAATGTCTGCCGTCTGAAAGCAGTGAATAACGAGCTGAAGTAATGGCGCGAATGGCGGCATGAACATTTCTTTCGATACAGGGAATTTGCACAAGTCCATTTACTGGATCACAAGTGAGACCAAGATGGTGCTCTAATCCCATCTCTGCTGCGTATTCAATCTGAGCAGGAGAGCCACCAAGCAGTTGTGCAGCCGCAGCCGCAGCCATCGCGCACGCCACACCAACTTCGCCTTGACAACCGACCTCTGCACCCGAAATAGAGGCATTATGTTTGACAACATTTCCAACCAATCCAGCGGTTGCAAGCGCTCTGATTATTGCATCATCACTCAATGAATAGTGTTCCTGCGCAATTTTTAACACCGCAGGAACTATGCCACAGGAGCCACAAGTCGGAGCCGTAACCACCTGACCACCTGAAGCGTTCTCTTCTGAGACGGCAAGTGCATAGGAAAAAACTTCATCCGCTGTCTTAACATTGTCACTCAAACTTTTTGATTTAATATAATATGAAGCCGCCTTCCTTTGCAATTTCAAACCACCGGGGATAAGCCCTTCTGCGGCTAAACCTCGCACGATTGACTTTTGCATCACGCCCCACACCTCGGTAAGATGTTCTTTTATATCATCTCCTTCAGTCTCAAAAACAAGCTCCCAAAAAGTCTTTCCCGTCTCTTTATGAAAATCTAAAATATCCTGCATATTTCGCTGTTTATAGATCATTTCTGGCTCTGAGTTTTTGCTGTTTTCATCAACGATTTTTCCACCACCAACACTGTAAACAAGCCATTTGTCGGGGTCTGCGTCTCTGTCAGTTACCGCAAATTCCAGGGCATTTGGATGAAACTCTTTCTCTTCATCGCCCTTCCAGACAATCTCAACTTCTGCTGGTTTCAACTCGTTAATCACCGCAACATCTGTTAAGTGGCCCTTCCCTGTCAGCGCCAAACTACCAAAAAGAGTAACCCGAAATGAAGTGACATTCGGATGTCTTTCCCGATACAAGTGCGCCGCCCTCGTAGGACCCATGGTGTGACTACTTGATGGACCTCGTCCAATACGAAACAACTCTCTAATACTTTCCATTCTTGATACCTCCAAATTTCGTAACCTGTTCAGTATAGTATAATTGATTTTGTATGGCGAATTATAATTTCAAAACAACCAATGACATGTATGATGAGATTGAATAGCTACCGTAACAACTTCTCAGGTAGACCATGCACAAAAGGATTTAGCACAAAAACTCCCTGCGTTTCAAATTGTTTCTCTCCAGTATAAAAAAGATTGGGAAAGTGAAAATGGAAGGGTTTTAGTCTAGACTCAAGATTTTCTTATTACTTTTCTTGTACACATAAAACAAAATGTGTCTGAGTGCCGTCATCACTAGAAGGAACTATAAATGCACCGCGAAATCCCATCATGAAAAGATTTGAATGTGATGTCCAGTAGGTTCTATTTTCTTTTTTCCCATCACAAAAAACACTGTAAATTCCTTTCATGTCATCAGTAGCACAACCATTGCATCCATCAGTATAACAAGGATCATATGTTGTGCATATGTCTGTTAGTGCACATTCTCCATCAGTTTCCACTTGCGGACAATTTCTAAACAGAGTTCTCATATCTGAAAAAGTCGGCAAACGCCCACCATTTGCTACACAATGGGTTTTTGCATCATTCCATGTTTTCTGCTCATCAAAATCATCTACAGGACATGACCAGTGAAGATCAGCATATTTGCGAGGAAAGAAGTTAGATTCATTGCCATTAT
>JAGLDR010000236.1 GCA_023145475.1 bacterium | reverse complement strand
CTTTCGGCCGTTCCTGCAAGCAAAAAACAGTTGATTACGACCATTTTGAATATGAGTGGTGAAGTTGCAGACTTTTTTACCGTTGAAGAGATGGTGACGGCGGCAGAAAACCATTACGGCAGAGATTTCTCTAAACAAAAGGGCGTTGCTATCGCCCTGCTCTCCCTGTCAAAACAAAGAAGAGAGATTATCACTACAAACACAATTTCTCCTGCGTTTTACTACTCGGCAATTGAGCAAAAGACAGATAAAATCGTTGATGCACTCCTCAACCTTGCCGAGATGAATACAGCCACGCTAAAACAGCTTACATCGTGGATAAAAGATATCATAACTCGTGATAAAACAGACCTTTCAAATATAATATCTGAACTCAATTCAGCACTTCCTCTTGCCGTAGAAAGTGAGCGAAAACAACGCACAGGAAAGCTCAAAGAGCTCCTTTTTATCAGACGATATCCCAACTGGTCTCATCGCCATGAGGCAGCAGAAAATATCAAAAAAGGAATTCGGGCAAATCACCAAATCACCGTTGAATATCCGCCATTTTTTGAGGGAAACGCACTTACTATTCGCGCTACAATTACCGCACAAAAAGATATTGAAACAGTGAGACAAGAGATAGAAAACGCAAGCGAATCACTGACAAAATTATTGGCAATTGTATTAGGAGAAAAGTGATGACGCTGCTTGACTCTTCACCTGCTCGGCTCATAAAACGACTCGTTGTAGACCCACGATTCAAAGACCACCCTCTGCCAAAGAAAGTGGCAAAACAACTAGGAATTACTCCAATTTTTTTGACAAAAGATGAGTTAATAGAAGAGACTTTGACCCAAGAAGATGATATTTTTGTTACCGCAAAACAGACGCTCTTTTTCACAGAAAACAGTGGACAGTTTCTTAAAAGATGCCCTGGCTCTCGCCACTCGCTTTGCTGCAACTATATGACAATCAACAGCGTTACTGGCTGCCCATTTGATTGCAGCTACTGCATTCTACAACACTACATTGCAAACAACCCCTTCATATCAGTCTTTCTCAACAGGTATCGTGCAATCGAAGAGATGAAAGAGGCCCTAAAAACAGCGCCATTTCTGCGTGTTGGAACAGGAGAGCTTGCCGATTCGCTTGCCCTTGATGAACTTCTTGGAGAATCTGAGTTTTTTCTTTCAAATATTGCAAAAGATGCAGAATTATCTCAAAAAGTACAGTTTGAGTTTAAAACAAAGTCAGTAGAGATAGAGCCACTTTTAAACGCTATCAAACGCTATCCTCATCTTCACATTGTTGCTGGATTTTCCGTTAACCTTCCCCATATTCAAAAAAGTGATGAACTCTATACCGCACCAATCGAGACACGAGTTGAGGCGATGAATCGCATCATTAATGCTGGCGCTAAAATTGCCATCCATTTTGACCCTGTCATTATGTTTCCTGACTATCTTGAGCAGTACGAAACGCTGGCGAAGCAGCTATTTTCATCAGTCGACATTGAAAAAGTGGCATGGATTAGCATGGGAGGCTTCCGGTATAGCCACGAAATGGAGGTTACTTTTCGCAAGCGGTGGCCTGACAGCCTGCTTCCAACGGGCGAAATGTTTATTGGTGATGACGATGGAAAAGAGAGATATCTTGCTACAGTGAGAGCTTCGTTCTATTCACGGCTTAAAGCGACAATCTCCTCTTTTTATGGCGACAAAAACCCACCTCTCTACATCTGTATGGATAAAACATTCCTCTGGAATCGCTGTGATATGACACCACCAAAAGCGGGCCATCCTCACACAAATCCATTTCCTCTCTATTCATAGCGTCCTCATCAGCTAAGAAAATTTGTATATTCTATTTATTTCCGTAAAATAACGCCGATATGTTAAATGTTGGGAAGGAATCAACACTATGGTTGTAATTGGAATTGACCTTGGCACCACAAACAGTTGTGTTGCAATTGTTGTCGATAAGAGACCGCAAATAATACCAGATAACGGAGGGCGCACAACGATTCCCTCTATTGTCAGTTTCTATAAAGATGCGGAATCATCAAAAATAAAACTGACCTGCGGTCATCAAGCGTATCAACAGATGTTGATTAACACAGAAAACACTGTCTACAATGTCAAACGATTGTTAGGCCACACCTATAAAAGTCCACTCGTTGCACAACTTCTCACCACGCTCTCCTATACGGTACAGGAAAACAAGGGAAAGGGTAGCATTGACATCATTATCCCTATTGCGAATCGCTCATACTCTCCTGAAGAGGTCTCTTCATATATTTTGACTGAGATGAAGAAACTTGCAGAGAATCTTCTTGAAGAGCCTGTAACAGGTGCGGTCATCACTGTTCCCGCCTATTTTAACAACAAACAAAGGCAGGCAACAAAAGACGCAGCTCTCATTGCTGGACTCGATGTGCTCCGTATCATCAACGAGCCAACTGCTGCTGCAATCGCCTATGGATATTCACAAAACATAATGGACGACAAACTTCTTGCCATCTTTGATTTTGGTGGGGGTACTTTTGATGTGACTCTTATGGAGGTCAGCCGAGGAACATTTAATGTTATTGCCACTGCCGGCAACACATTTCTTGGTGGAGAGGACATAACAAATGCGCTCTTTGAACAGCTTCTCACAAGATTGCACGATGATCACGATATTTCAGATATCGATGACCCTGTCGTTTTACAAAGATTGCGAGATTACGCAGAATCATCAAAAAAGGCCTTGACAACACAGCAAACTGTCTCTATCAATATCCCCTATTTCAAAGATTTAGGTGATGGAAACTATATAGATTTCTCGACAGAAATTACAAGAAAAGAGCTCAATGAGATTGCGCTTCCCTTTGTCAAGAAGTCGATAAAAACCTTTAAAAACACCCTTGAAGAGGTGCACATCGATGCAGAGGATTTAGATGGCGTCATCTTGATTGGTGGACAGACTCGAATGCCACTTATTCAAGAGGAGCTGAGCAAAGTTTCTGGAGATATTCAAATACTCAGAAATATCAACCCAGATGAAACTGTTGCAATGGGTGCCGCAATTCAGGCCACACTTCTTAGCCGTGAGCAAAATGATAACGACAATCTTGAGGATATGCTTCTTATTGATGTAACTCCACACAATTTAGGAGTTGCCATTGCTGGAGACCTCTTCTATACCTTGATTCAGAAAAACAGCAGCGTACCAACCTCAGTTGATGATTTCTTTCTTACCTCTCATGATAATCAGACAGAGGCTCGCATACTGCTTTTGCAAGGCGATGCGACTAGAGCATCTGAGAATGAGATGCTTGGAGAATTTCTGCTGAAAGATTTGCCACCGAAACCCAGAGGAAAGGTGCGAATTAAAATAACTTATGAAATTGATTTGAATGGTATTGTTACTGTTGAAGCAGTTGATGTTGACACCAATAGAAA
>JAGLDR010000235.1 GCA_023145475.1 bacterium | reverse complement strand
CCAAAGCAAGAGGAGTGAAGGTGTGATTGCAAAAATTCTAACACCTGAAATCAGACGACTTCTAAAAGAGGGCGATTCTAAGACACTTATTGATTTTTTCTCAGATATTCACCCGCGTCAAGCAGCTGATTTTCTTGAAACACTCAAAATGCCAGAAATTTGGGCAATAATTGCTATTTTAGAGACCCATGATGCTGCAGGTATTTTCTCCTATTTTGATATGGATTTCCAACAAAACTTGGTAAAAGAAGGTAAAGGAAAACCATTAAAAGACCTGCTTGAAGATCTCTCATCTGATGATAGAGCGGATCTTTTTAAGGCGATGCCCGCTGAAGATTACGAACGCACTATCGCCTTCCTATCAAAAGAAGAAAAAGAGGATGTCGAAGAGCTGATTGCCCACAAAGAGGGAACAGCTGGCGCAGTAATGAGCACCGATTTTGCCTACTGCTATGTTGAACAAGCTGTTGAAGATATCTTTTTCTATCTGCGACAATATGGAGAATCTAAAGAAACAATTTATTATATCTATGTTATTGATGAGCATGAACATCTCCACGGCGTTGTCTCACTCAAAGATGCGGTGATGGCACAACTCAATGATAAAATTGAAGATATTATGACCGACGACATCATCACGGTAAAAGCTGATGAGGACCAAGAAAAGGTCGCTGAAAAGATTAAAGAGTACGATCTTATCGCCTTGCCTGTTGTCGATGAGAACAACATTCTTCTCGGTATTATTACCCACGATGATGTTTTTGATATTGTGCAGGAAGAGCAGACAGAAGATGTTGAGAAGATGATGGGTATTCTTGGAGATGTCGAAGATAGAGATTATCTAGATGTGCCAATTTCTGTCCACTTTAAAAAGAGAATTCCTTGGATTCTCATACTCTTCTTGTTAGGAAATGCCTCATCAATGGTCATTGGAAGGTATGAAGATGTGATTTATCAAGTCGTCATTCTCTCATTTTTCTTCTCTCTTCTTACAGGAACTGGGGGAAATACGGGCGCACAAGCAGCAAGTGTCGTTTTGCGATCTTTGACACTCAACGGCCTTCGAGATTCAGATTTGTTAAAGGTCCTTCTCAAAGAGTTTGCCATATCACTTCTTGTTGCAACCGTCCTCTTCGTTTTGATGTATTTGCGAGTCTATCTGCTCTATGACGATCTTCCTCACTATCCAATCTGGAAAGTTTCACTTGCTATCTCACTGGCACTTGCCGTCCAAATCGTCTCATCAACACTCATTGGTGCGGCACTTCCCATACTTGCAAAGAAGGTAAAATGGGACCCCGCTCTTGTTGCTATGCCCGCTATTACAACAATTGTCGATATTTCTGGACTCTTTATCTATCTCTCTATCGCACGCCTTATTTTAGGATTATAGCCGATGGATAAAGCACCAAAAATCTCTGTCGTTATTCCCTCTTTTAACAGTGCTCAGTTTATTATGGAGTCAATTCTCTCTGTTCGCAATCAAAACTATGAAAACATAGAGATTATTGTGGCTGACGGCGGTTCAACTGACGGAACACTTGACATCATATCATCAACCGACTTGGTTGACATTGTGATTAACGGCCCAGACAAAGGGCAGTCAGATGCACTAAACAGAGGGTTTGAAAAAGCAACTGGTGATATTTTCTATTGGCTAAACAGCGATGATATTATGCTTCCTGAAACACTCTCGTGGTGCATTGATTTGTTCAGACAAAATCCTCACACAAAAGTGGTCTACGGTGCGTGGACAACCATATCAGAAAATGGAGAGACACTCTCAACCCACCTTCCTCTTCCTCTGACTCAACCACTCTCGGCAATCTCCCCGCTGAAGGTCTATAATCAGTCAATCTTTTGGAAAGCAGATATTCATAATAAAATTGGCGACTTTGATATTAATCTCCACCTTTTAATGGATGTCGATTTTGTCATTAGACTGTTGAAAATACTCCCTCCGCAGGCGTTTCGTCTGACAGACCAACTCATCGGTGCATTTCGCATCAGAAAGGGGCAAAAAACAGGTGCACGATTCGCAAAAGAGCGGATGAAAGAAGAACAAACAATCAGAGAAAAACATCATCTTCCCGCACTAATGTCACCATCTGGCATAGCAAAAAGAGCGTTCGCACGACTAAAACAGCTCAGAGCAATGCAAAAAGCGGGTGGTACAAGCTATATGATTTCTGAACTAATCAATATGATAAAAAAAATTTAACCCCAGCATTAAAGACGGTGTCATTCCGATGCACTACCTGTGCGTCGGTTTGACACCTCCACTTAAGTCCAGCGAAACTACAAAATCTCTATTTGAACATACGGATTGTGATGTCGCTCCCAACTTATTTTCGTGCTCTGCATATGCCCTGGAAAGACAACCGTTCTCCCCGGCAATTCATAAAGTTTTCGTACACTCTGCTTCAGAATCTCACCATCACCACCAGGAAGGTCAGTCCGACCAACAGATGAATGAAAAAGAGTATCACCAGAGAAGAGAATCTCGCCACTCAAAAAAGAGCAGCCACCAACAGTGTGACCTGGGGTATGAATCACCTCAATCTTATGCCCAGCAATCTCGAACACCATTCCATCTTCTAATAGAAGTTCAGGCGTTGTATTAAGTGCAAATGGCTCGCCAACGAGGCTAGAAAGGTTACAATCAGGATTTTCAGGACAGTGATGCTCGGAAATATGTACACCAACAACAATCTCTGGATATTTATCAATCAACTCGTTAATTGCCAAAATGTGGTCATAATGTGAATGAGTCAACAAAACATGCGTAATCGTCTTCCCCTTTGCCGCATCAAGAATAAGATCGGCATCACCGCCAGGATCAACAGCACACACCTCTGTATCATTGCCAAATAGATAGCAGTTTGTTGAAATAGCGCCAACAACAACAGTCGTTACATCTTCAAGTTTCATTTAGAACTCCTCTAATATATTCAAACGCGAGAACCCTTCAGTCGCTTCGCGCCAGCTTCCCTTTTTAAGGGAAGCAGTTCTTCTTACTCCCCTCCTAAATTAGGAGGGGTACCTGCCAAGCAGGTGGGGTGGTCCTTCACTTGGGCAACCACAAGGGATTGCCCCTACAAAAAATCGACCAATTTCTTCACAAAATCTTCTTCCGTTTCCATCACACAATCATCAGC
>JAGLDR010000234.1 GCA_023145475.1 bacterium | reverse complement strand
AGAAGTATGAAGATGCCGCAAAATTGTTGCAGCCATATGTGAAGGAGAAAGGTCCAGAAGTTCTCTATATTTTAGGACTTGCAGCAATGGAGCAAAAACGCTACAAAGAGGCAAATAAGTTCTTCTCTTCAGTTTTTATTGCATCAGGTGGTGAAAATACCAAAACAGGATATATTTTGGCTCGTTCATACTATAAGATGGGCAATGCCAATACAGCGATAGCCTTTTTAAATAAAGTAATTCAGAAAAATAGCGGTTACATCAAGGCGTATATTCTCAAATCTGATATTTTAGTGGAAGAGTATGGAAAAAGGAAGAAGGCACTTACTCTTTTGAACTCTATTGATCCCTCTGATTTGTCTGTGTTGAGTACAAAGGATCAGGCAGCTTACTATGCAAAGCTTGCACATCTTTATTTTATTCTCGATGATGTTAAGAGTGCAAAAGTGCACTATAGAAAGGTGCTAGAACTTGAGCCACGAAGTGTGCAACATCTGCTGAAAGTTGCAAGTTTCTTAAAAAAGACCGGTGATGCCTCTGGTGCACTTACTCACTATAAAACGGTTGTCATCATTGATAGTGATAATATTGAGGCGATTATTGGTCGTGCCGAATCAAACGCATTGCTTGGGCAGTTAAGCAAGGTGCGGAATGGACTTTTTCGCGTTAAACCAGAGAGGGTAGATGACGCTGCTTTACTGACAAGAATTGGTGTTTTACTGGTCAGTCTTGGGACAGATGTGGACAGCATTAATTCACTTGCTTACTTTGATAAAGCGATTGAGCAAGACTCTTCATATATTGAGGCATATCTCTCAAAGATTTTTGTTTTACTTGAGTTAAACAAACTTGATGACGCTCGTAACTATGTGGATAAATTGAAGAAATTGAAGCTTGACTCGTTTCAGTATCATCTTGCAGAGGGAATTATAAATCACCAAGATGGTGAATACGACAAGGCTCAATTTCAGTTGAAAAAGGCTCTTTCACTCAATAGCAATGATGATTCTAGAGTCTTCTATCACTATGGACTGCTTCTCTACGATCAACAAAAATATCAGGCAGCCATAAAATATTTGAGCAGAGCATATCGCATCTCGCCTGAAAATTTTCCTTATCGCCTTGCATTGGGTCGTGCATACTTTGCAGTGAAAAAATATAAAGCTGTTATTAAAACAATGAAACGGAATAAATATGAAGAGCAAAAACAGTATAAGGCACTCCTCCTTCTCTCTGATTCAGAATATCGTCAAAAACATTATCCAGACGCACTGATCTACATTAATCGTGCCTTAGAACTTTATGGAAAATCAGTCCGTCTCTACTATACAAAAGGGAAAATTCTCTATGCAATGCGTGATTTCAATGCAGCACAAAAATCGGTTGATACAGCTCTGCTTGTTGATATGTCAGATGCCGACAGTTTTCTCTTATATGCAAAGATTGCTATAGCAACAGGTGATTACAAATTGGCAATGGACAAAATTAATGCCGCAGAAAGGATAGATGATGCAAATCCGCAGCTCTATCTGCTGAAAGGTGTTGTTGCCAAAAATCTAGATGACTATCATCAGGCACTGAAATACTTTAAGAAAATCAGTAAATATCCAGTGTTGCAGAAACAAGCCTATCAAGAAATTGCAGAGTGTTATAAAGCACTTGGCAAGCAGTCAAAATCACTCCGATATTTTGAAAAGGCAGCAAGACAAGGAAATCCAAAAGCGTTGAGCTATCTCGCAGCAATCTATTATGATAAAGGTAACTTGAAAAAAGCGTTGCGGTATTACCGTCGTAGTTATGCAAAAGATAAAAAGAATATGGAGACGATAAAACGGATGGCATATCTCTACAAAGAGAAAGAGGATTTTGTCAAATCGCTCAGGTTTTTCCAACGCTATATGAAAATGTTAGGAGATGATGGCGATCCAGTCGAAGAAGAGATGATAGAAACTGAAATTCACTTTCTGAAAAAGACAATGCCAAAACGACAGTTTAGAAAAATGGTTACAAATCCAGAAGCATATGACGATGAAGGCATTTCAAAAGATAAAGTTGCCAAAGCAAAAAAGCTCTATATGAAAGCACGATCCCTGAAAGAGAGCAATCCAAATCAGGCAAAAGCACTCTTCAGAGAAGTTATGACACTCGTCCCAAAAACAAATCGCTACTACCGCAAAGCATTCAAACAATTTTCAAAAATTAAATAAAAAGAACCACCCCACCTGCCTATTTGAGGCAGGTTACCCCTCCTTATCGAGGAGGGGAGTACAACTCTCACGGACATTCACTGTAGACGCCTGGCGTCCCACCTGCAGCTATTGAATCACACATTGTTCCGTCTTTCTCAATCACCACCGAAAATCCTCTCTTTCCATATTCAGAGACACTGTACGATGCAACAATCTCCTCTCCACTTTCACTCGGACAGATAATTTGAATTGATTCAGTTGAGGTAAGTCCAGCGTCCGCAATTGTCGTGTCATCGACAACAAAAAGGATATTTCCAGCTCCCTGTGCAACAATCATACTTTCATTCCCAACAATCAGTGCGGTAGCTCCTGGCGCCAAAACAGTTTCATCGCTTAACAGAGGATCGACACCTTTTTTATCATTTTTGTCATCAATCATGCAGTTTGCAAGATCAAACGGGAGTGATGTGGCATTATAAATCTCCACAAATTCATGGTTTTTTTCAGGCTCGCCAGATGGTGAGTGCATCACCTCGCTTATCATAATGTGTGCTTCAGCCATTTTTGTTTTTATTCTTAGACTCTCTTTGTGTGCTCCATCAATGGAAAATAGTGTAACATCAAACGCGTGATATGATTCAGGATTCAAATTTTCTTTGACGATGCTACATCGTCCATTTTGACAGATTTCTGTCATGTTTCCAACTTGAAATGCAAGCAGGCAATTTCCAGAAAACAGTATCTGAATTGAGTTGTCGTTAGTAGTAATCTCAGGTTCTGC
>JAGLDR010000233.1 GCA_023145475.1 bacterium | reverse complement strand
CATCTTTTACCGTCAGGCAACAAACTACAGGGGCTAAATTGTGAAAAGGTGGAACAAATTTTTGAGCACTCCTCAGCAAACCGAATGCTTATAGAGGCTGATGGTGCCAGACAATTATCCTTCAAAGCTCCCGGGCACAACGAGCCTGTTGTGCCACAAATTACAGACGTCTTTATCAGCGTGGTTGGACTTGATATCATTGGCAAACCACTGATTGATGCAAATGTCTTCCGTGCCGCGCTGGTATCGGCAAGGACTGAATTGCCGATGGGAGCTGAAATCACGCCCCTGACTGTAGCAAAATTGGCCAGCCACCCAAAAGGACTACTAAAGGGATATCCCAAAAAGGCTCGTAGTTATATTTTTCTTAACAAGACAGACATTCCAGGCGGCAAAAAAAAAGCCCTTTCAATCATTAAAGAAGCTAAACATCTTGAGGGGAGAAAACCGGATTTTTGGATCAGTGGTTCAATCAGAGAAAATGTATGTGAAAGCTACAGGTATTTTTAAGTATAGCTGATCTGACACTTTCCCGAATCAGATCAGATAATTTCCGACAAACTCAGTAGCAATGTAAAATCGAGGTAGGAAACGGTCGGTTAAGATATGAACTTCTCAAGTCTGCTCATTATTTTCCACGTCCTACACTGTTCCATTGATAAAAACACTCACGATGATTATTTTTCTTATTATTTTACTCTTGACCTCAACACAGCAGGCTACTCAGTGTTGAAATGATTCTTACAAGAAGGAACTTCCCAAGGTGTAGGAACAACTTGCAAGAGGTATCTGTACAGGATAGTATACAAAACCTATAATGTGAATACGTAGTTGGGATAATGCTCTTGTTCGGCCATGGAAACAGATAAGAAAACAGCTAATTGCAATACAACCAATCAGATGATAATTTTCATTTCTGTACGCTTGGTTTTTTCCACCTCTCAACTTCATCCCTTTGACCAAACAGGGAAGGTTTATTTCTTGAACCGTAATTCAGAGAATTATCAGTGATCAATTTTTTGACCAAGATATCACAGCTCACATCAATCCATGATGTGATTCTTCTCTCTCTTCAGGGTGACCTGCTGTTTTATATAAAGCAGCGTACTCCCGATGTTGTTGATATGAAGAAATCTGCCTATTGGAATGAGATTGTCACTACTTTGAATAAACCGAAAAAAGCAGAGTTTAGTTTTGACAAAGGGTATTACTATTTACATTGTTTGCCGATTGGTTATGTAATAGTGGGGATGCATGATGTTGCAAGTCTTGTGAAAATAAAGGCGGCATGCATTGATGTGCAGCAAAAAATCTCTTCTCCCGGTATTTGCAAAAAAATTCTGTTAGAGATGTTGTTCAGCGCAGATGACATGGAGAAGCCCATGATTATCAAAGCGCTTACCCCGTATGCTGATATAGATGTTGCCCGTGTACTTATTTCACTTCTAAAAGACGAAGAGCAGTTTAAATCTCAGGCAAAAAACAATCTCCTTCTGTTTATCTGTCAAGCTCTTGGCTACTGTTCTTCCCATGGAGCTATCCAACCTCTAAAAAATCTGTTGGTTTCTCATAAGAAAGGGGAAAGAATTCAGAACAATGCAACAGTGAAAGCTGCCCAACTCTCATTAAAACAACTGGCGCAGTCAGTGGACATGGTGCAACCAAAGATGCCGGCTGCCAAAGTTGAGCAAAGCGAGAGAGAAAACACGCCAGGTCCATTGATAACAAACACATCCAAGGTGATTATCGACAGTGATTTACCGGAGAGGAAACAGATTAATGACTTGCTCAGCAATGGCCAAAAAAGCAAAGCGATAGCAGTCGTTATACAACAAATAGAGATAAGTGCTGAACAGAAACTATTTGGACGGGCAGAACGGTTGCGGGAACTCCTTATTCAGATTGACTCCATGGCTTTGATGGAAATAATTAGAGCAGCCGAAATAATTGAGGATGCAAAAAAGGCATCCATTGCTAAAGACCACTATGTCATATGGCAACAATTGACAGAAATACTAACACAGGAAGAGTTCGTTTCACTGTACCATGCTACGAGTCAACAGTACTATCCTAATGGTGAGATCATAGCGAAGCAGGGGCAGTCTCTCCCCACTCTCTTTTTTGTCAATAGTGGTCAAGTGCAACTGTACGCAGTAAGTCAGGATGGGGACGTGCCGTTAAAAGTTGTAAGAAAAGGGGAAATCATAGGTGCAGAAACATTTTTTGAAGCCTCTGTCTGGACAGTAAATGCAAAAAGTCTCGGCGCAGAACTTTCTCTTCTCTCACTTCAAAAGTTCAAAGACTTGAGCACCCAATATGCAGGTATTGATTCTAAACTAAGCGACTACTGTGCCCGTTTTCAATCAGCCGGCACTTTATTCAAAAAGACAAAAAAAAGCACAAGACGTTTTGACAGGACTAAAACATCCGGCAGAGTAACTTATCTTCTTCTTGATAACCAAGGGAAAGAAATGAGTATTGGAGCCAAAGGTGATTTGCTTGATGTCTCCATGGGTGGGGTCTCGTTAAGTATTCATTCATCAAAAAAACAAAATGCAATCAACCTTTTTGGGAAAAAAATCAGAGTAAAAATCCAGAGTGGTATTCCTGCTTCCTGGTCTATGCACGATGGTGTAGTGAGAGCTGTACGAAATAATGACGTCATAGGAAATGAATATTCACTACACGTTGAGTTTCAAAATTATCTCAACAGTTCGGAAGTACAGAATATTGTCGATTCCAATTCAGCATCTGTTTAAAGAAAGACGGGTTTCTGCAAGTTTCTCATTCATAGTCTCTGAGCAATTGTGTTACCTTTTCAGGGGGACAGTCTGAGTTGACACTCAGGACAGTTGGAGGTTGTCCGGCCAGGACTATTTTGCTCTCCTTTTTCCCGTCATCAATATGAGCAACTCTTAAGCTCCCAAAATCAGATAAATCCGCTATTTTATTTAAGACGTCAACAACTTCCTCAATGGATTTTGCGGATGCTAATTCTTCCAGGTGGTCACATTTGTCGCCCAGTTCTTCTTGAAAAAATGATCTGATATTCTCCACAGGGAAGGAGCACTCGTCGGCTTCATCCTTCATTCCGACAGCTTTCATTATGATAGGCTGAAGATCGCTGTCAATTCTGTTTTCCCTTGACTCACAATCATTGTGCAAGATAACGGTAACATCATCCCAGCCAAACACTTCATACGCCGCATCTAATCCGTTGAGTTCGCCTATCCTCGCATCCAGTAACTGACCGTCAACAAAATAAAGGATCCCTCCCTGTTGCGATACTTTGTCTATTACACGTATTGTACAGGTCTTGCCCTCCATTACCATAAGCTGAAAAAAGACAGGTGGTGAGACTTTGTGCATTACTCCGCCATCCGCTTCTTTTTGTAATGCTCTCATGATTGACTGGGCAAGGGCATCAGCTTGAAATGGTTTTTTAAAGTATCCTGAAATGTCAGAGTGTTGAACAAGATTTCGCATTTCGTCGGTTGGCATCTCAGATGTTATGATTACTGCAACATCCGGATACTTTTCCATCATATGCGAAAGCAGGCTCATGCCATCCATCCGGGGCATTATGAGATCAATGATAACAACAGAATAATATGTTTTTTTAAGCTTTTTTAATGCATCAAAACCATCTTTGGCACAACTCAAGGAAAAAGAGTCACTGAACCCTGCCAGTTGGTTTTCTATTGCGCATTGTAAAATCTGATCATCATCAACAAAAAGGACTTTTCGTACCATCTGTTATATATCTCTCCTCAGGAAAGTCATCTTCATGTGAAAATTCAAAATTATGGGTAGAGTAGAGCACTGATTCG
>JAGLDR010000232.1 GCA_023145475.1 bacterium | reverse complement strand
AGTATCCTTGGCCAATTGACAGAGTGATTTCTTACACATCCGCTGTGGTCTATTCTCTTGCAATCGCCAACACAACGCAGGCAGACACTGCTCTTATCTGGAGTGTTGAGCATGGTGATGATCAATACTTTATCTCTGGCGACAATAACTTTTTCATGCCATACATTGTGGTTAATTATAAAATTAAAGATGTCTACACATACCACACCTTTAACAAGCGCCCGTATAAACTGTTAGAAAAAATTACAATGTCGTATATTACTCGGATTTTTGCGTCAAATTCATTCTATGACATTGCCGTTTTTCAAAGAAAAGAGTGGGCTTCTACCGCAAAAAAGGAGATTCAACAGAGGCTTGACAATCTCAATTCAGGCATACAAATAGTCGATTTTATCTTAAAAGATATTCATCCACCAGTCTCTATCTCAAAAAGCTATGAAGCCGTTATTGCCTCCTATCAAAAACAGAAGGAGTTGATTAACAGTGCACAGAAATATGCCTTTATCCACACCTCTGCATCACAAGGAAAAGCCCACGCTATCACAACTCAAGCGAACACTTTTGCTCTTGTAGCAACCTATCAAGCCGAAGGCTCTGTTGCGAGATATCTGGGCAAACTAGCATCTTATAAAACTGCACCAAAATTGATCAAAAGGTTGCTCTTTTTAGAATCAGCTAAACAAAGCCTTACAAGTAGCGAAAAAATTGTTTTTGACCCAAAAACAGGACTTACTAGACAATTTCTCTATAACGAAAAGTTCCTTTTCAAAGGGAGTATAAAAAAATGAAAAAAATAGTCGGCATACTTACTTTCATGTTGCTACTAACTCTTGCATACTTTTCACTTTTCATTGTCAATGAATCTGAATATGCAATTGTAACGCAGTTTGGTCACCCTGTCTCTATTATTGAGACTCCGGGACTCTATCTCAAACACCCAGGATTTCTGCAAGATATCAAGCGGTTTGATAAGCGAGTCGAAGTTGCTGAGACGCAACCTATTCAGCTCCTTCTTAAAGATAAGAATCCAGTCGTATTAACCACCTATTTTGCCTGGAAAGTAAAAAAACCCCTGCTCTTTTATCAATCAATTGGAACGATAGAAAATGCGGCAATCAAGCTCAATGATATGCTTAATGCTCAGATGGGAATTATTGTTGGTGAATACAAATTAGAAAACCTGATTAACACCAACACATCAATGATAAAAACAGCAGAAATAAACAATAGAATAAAAGAGTTAACCAACTCAAGTAGCATTGAAAATTATGGCATCTCAATCGTAAGTTTTGCCATCGACCGTATCACCTATCCCTCGACGGTAACAAAGGCAGTTGAGGAGCGAATGAAATCAGAACGACAAAAAGAGGCTGCAAAAATTCGAGCAGAAGGAAAAGAGCACGCAGACAAGTTGCGAGCAGATGCAGATAGAGAGGCAAAAGGCATCATCGCGACCGCTGAGAAAGAAGCGGCAATTGTGAGGGGCGAAGGAGAGAAAAAGGCCCTCTCAATCTACAGCAAGGCATACTCTAAAGAGAGAGAATTCTTTGATTTTACCAAATCATTAGAGGCATATGAAACGATATTAAATAGCGATACCACACTTATTATTTCAACCGATTCGGAACTGTTTAAATACTTGGAAAAGACAAAAAGATGAGTGAGAATCTGACTATAAAAGAGGTGCTGCTCTCGGCACTGACAACTGTTTTCACTCGCTATCTCAAGTGGGTTTTCATCCTCTTTGGAACACTTTACGCCATAAGTGGAGTTTATAAAATAGATCGTAACGAGATTGGTGTGGTGGTGCAATTTGGTAAAGTTGTTGAGAATAGAGTGCTTCCGGGACTTCACTATACCCTTCCATTTAACACGCTGCACAAAGTCTCCGTTAAAGAAATTCAGACACAGACAATTGATCGGTTTTCCACCTCTTTTGCTAACGATTCACTTGCCGCACAATTCAAAGATAAGACAGGAATAAACCCCTATATAATTACTGGCGACAACAATATCGTCACGATAAAGCTGCTGGTTAAATATAAGGTAACAGACCCATATCACTATCTTTTCATCGTCAAGGATGCCACCGCATTTCTCTC
>JAGLDR010000231.1 GCA_023145475.1 bacterium | reverse complement strand
AAAAACAGAGTAAAAATAGGGAGGTTTTTGAGAGAGTAACGATATGGAAAACAAAGGCGAAATATTATTATATAAAAATGATAAAGGAAATATTAAACTTGAAGTAAATATTCTGGAAGAGACAGTCTGGCTTACACAAGAACAGATGGCTTTATTGTTTGGTAAAGGTAGAAGTACAATTACAGAGCATATTGCGAATGTTTATAAAGAGGGTGAATTAGGAAAAGATCCAACTTGTCGGAAATTCCGACAAGTTCGACTGGAAGGACTTCGAAAAGTAGAAAGAGAAATGGACCTCTACAACCTTGACATAATAATATCAGTGGGTTACAGGGTTAAATCACAGCAAGGCACACAGTTTCGTATATGGGCAACACAACGATTAAAAGAATATATTGTAAAGGGTTTTACATTAAATGACGAGCGTTTCAAAACCGGTAATTCTATGAATTATTTTCACGAATTGCAGGGGAGAATTCGTGAAATACGCCTTTCGGAACGTTTCTTTTACCAGAAAATAAAAGATATTTATACCACAAGTATTGACTACAATTCAAAGGATGAAAAAACAGTTGAGTTTTTTAAAATTGTTCAAAACAAATTGCTTTGGGCAATTAGTGAGCACACTGCTGCCGAATTAGTTTATCGAAGAGTGGACGCAAGTTTGCCTTTAATGGGAATGCAGTCATTTGATAAAGAAAACACTGTCCAAATAAAGAAATCAGATGTAAGTGTCGCAAAAAACTACCTTAACGAAGATGAGATGAAACTACTTGGTCTTTTGGTTGAGCAATTTCTCGCTTTTGCCGAAACTATGGCACAGCAGCATACGCCTATGTATATGAAAGATTGGACAGAACGATTGGATGTAATTTTGAAAATGAATGGTAGAGAACTTTTAATGCACACAGGAAAAACAAGTCATAAGCGAGCTTTGGAAAAATCTTCCAAAGAATATAAGAAATTTAAGGAAGAACAAAAGAGGATAGAGAGAGAACAAAGTTTAAAAGAGTTAGAGCAAGATATAAAAAGGCTGAAAAGGTGAATGAATGTTTATATTTCACAAGGAGGTTCCCATGAAAAAGTATCACAAAATTAACACGATTTACAAACGGGCAATGGAGCTGCCAAACAGCCCCGTCGTTGAAGGTTTGTGGGTCTCTCCCGAAATTGAAATGCTAAAAGATATCGCATGGACAGGGACAGAGAAGATTGACGGCACAAATGTTCGTATTATCTTCGATGGAACGACGGTTGAGGTGAAAGGAAAGTCCGATAAATCATCAATGCCAGAGTTTCTCAGAGCCGACATTGAGGCGATGTTCTCTCCTGAAAAAATGGGTGAGGCATTTCCTGATATTCCTGAAGATGGCGCAATCTGTCTCTATGGCGAAGGGTATGGTAAACGAATCCAAAAGGGCGGAAACTATATCCCAGACAAGACATCATTTATTCTGTTTGATATACGGGTTGGTTCGTGGTGGTTGACAAGAGAATCGATTGAAAATATCGCAAAGATACTCGGTATCGAGATTGTTCCTATCGTTGGCGAGTTTACTCTTGAATCAGCAGTTGAATTTGTACGAAAAGGGTTCACATCACTTATTGCACACAACAAGGAGTATCCAGCGGAAGGGCTTATCTTGAAACCGAAGGTAGAGCTTCTCTCACGAGGTGCACAACGAATTATCGTAAAGATTAAAACAGGGGATTTCAGAAAAAGTATCACACTTGAGGAGTACGACTCTAAAGCAGAGAGTTAACCACCTCTTTAATTGCTGCACTGTCTGATATTAATTGTGGAGGTACACTATGCATTTTTCCAAGAAAGTAATGAAATCCTTGAAACAATTACGGGGGATTGCAATATCACTCTTCTTTGTTCAAGCGATTTTTCTCTCCTCTGGCTGCACAAGTAAATATGATGAGCTAGATCTTAGTATGTATCAATATCAAGATACAAAAGATTTAGTGAAGTTTGTATACGACGCATCTCTGATTCTAAAAAAAGAGGGGCTGAATAGTCTTGGATATTTTAAAAAGAACCACGCACTCTTTAAGACGAAAGAGTACTATCTTTATATTTATGATATAGATGGAAAGAACATTTATCATGCGGGAATGGAAAATTTAGAAGAAAAAAACCTTAGAGGAGTAACGGACAAAAACGGAAAGAAAATCAATGCGTTAATTGTAGGAGCTCTGGCAAATGAAAATAATCCTCACGCATGGGTTCACTATTCATGGTGGAAGCCTGGCAAGTTTTACTCAGTACCAAAATCATCATGTCACTTCAAAGTTACCCTCTCTGATGGAAGAGAGTTATTTGTCGGAGGAGGAATAGACTATCCCCACGAAGAGAGAGAATTTATAAGAATAATTGTTGATAGTGCGACGCAATTAATAGAAGAAAAAGGGGAAGAAGCGATAGCAGAAATTGCCAAACCCACTTCTCAATACAACTACCGTGATGTTCGTCTCTTTGCCTTCCAGAAAGATGGGGAAATGCTGATTTCTCCAGCTATAAACTCATTATTTCTTCAAATCGATCTTTTAAAGTGTGTTGACGAGGTTGGCCATAAACCATTCCTAAAAGCTCTCAAAACCCTAGAATCAACAGAAAAAGTGTGGGGTATATTTATGGCAAAAAACAGATATAAAAGAAAACTAATAAAAAAATGCCTCTATATTCGAAAGGCACATCTCGGAAACAATAAAATCTTTCTTGCAGCAATTACCGATCTGCCAGAGCCACCCTATTGAAAGAGGAGAAGCCTATGAAAAAGAAGATTAAAAATTATGAATATACTGTTAATCAAGTTCCTCCGATTGGACACCTTTTAGTTCTCTCATTTCAACATGTGCTCTTGATGATTATGTCTCTTAGTTTGCCAATTTTGTTTGTTAGTCAGATGAATGGAACACCGCAGTTTGCTATATCTCTTATTGCTTTTTCTATGCTTGCTGCAGGCATTGGCTCTATTATTCAATCTGTTGGTCTTCCCTATATTGGCTCAGGGTATCTCTGTCCAAACCTCTGTGGGCCATCATACTTTAGCCTTTCACTGTCAGCCGCCTGGACTGGTGGTCTGCCTCTGATGCGTGGAATGATAATCATCGCGGGATTGGTTGAAATGGCAATTGCACCAGTTATCCAAAAGCTGAATAAGATATTCCCCCCTTTTATCGTTGGACTTGTCGTTGCTATGGTTGGTGTAAGTGTCATTAAGACCTCTATCTCATCCTTTTTTGGCCTCTCTTTTCATGGTGATGCAATCCGAAACTTTGATATTCTTATTGGAGTGGTTTCTTTAATGATTATGGTGTTATCCAATCTGTGGGGAAAGGGATTTATTAAAATATACTGTCTGATTATTGGTATGCTCGGTGGATGGGTTTTGGCCCTTATTCTCATTCCCGAATATTGGCAAAATCTTGTTACTATAAAGAATTCTCCAATATTTGCACTGCCTACTTTTGAAGAGGGATTCACTAATATAAGCTTTGATATTAAGATGTTAATACCATTTGTTGTGATTGCAATCAGTGGCTCTCTTAAATCGTTTGGAAACCTGCTCGCTGCTCAGAAAATATCAGAACCTGAATTAGAAAAACCAAACTTTACTCCAATTCGAAAAGGGCTATTAGCCGATGGTTTTTCAACAGCACTTGCTGGATTGCTCGGCGGAATGGCTGTTGATACCTCATCGAGTAATATCGGCTTAGCAGGAGCAACAAAGGTTGTAAGTCGCTGGATTAGCGTTGTCGCGGGCGTTATGTTTATCATTTTAGCATTCTTCCCGATGGTTATCACCGCTCTCTCTATGATGCCAAAACCTGTCCTCGGTGCATCTGTCCTTTTTGCTGGCAGTTTTATGATATCTACGGGGTTTATGCAAATGTTCAGTGAAAAATGGAGTCCACGCAAAACATTTGTTGTTGGCATCTCGCTCTTTTTTGGCTTGAGCACCGCATTTCTTCCTGAACTCTATGCTCGCGCCCCTCAATTTATCCAAACATTTTTTACTGATCCACTTCCTACAACGACGGTGATTGCTGTTGTTCTCAACCTACTTTTTAATCTTGATATTTTCTTTGAAAACTTAAAAAACAGGAAAAAAAGCGTCTAAAACCCCATAAAATCACTTTGATAGCTCTCTAACTCTCTGATTTGTCAGGATTTCTCTAACAACTCCATAATAATACAGTGCAGGATAAACACCCGTCAAATCTGCGACAACCTCCCCTCCATCATCAAAAATAACAACGCGAGGAAATTGATTGGTTAGAGAGATAAGATGATTACTATCTTTTTTAAGATGGCAGACAGA
>JAGLDR010000230.1 GCA_023145475.1 bacterium | reverse complement strand
TGACCGATATTTTGGGCGACGAAGATCACCTTGGCGACATGGATTTCAAAGTTGCTGGAACAAAAGATGGTATCACTGCAATTCAGATGGATATCAAAATTGACGGTCTTCCAAAAGAGGTTATGGAACGAGCAATGCTGCAAGCGAAAGTTGGCAGAATGCACATCATTGGTGAGATGGAAAAGGCGTTGCCAGAGCATCGCACTGAATTGAATCCAAACGCTCCAAAATTGCACAAAATGAATATCAAGACTGACAAGATTCGCGACTTGATTGGAACTGGTGGCAAGAATATCCGTTCTATCGTTGAGCAGACAGAAGCCGATGTGAATGTAGAGCAAGATGGCACCGTCATCATCTCTGCAAAAAATCAAGAGCAGCTTGATGCAGCCATTAAGATGGTTCACGGATTTACCGACTCTCCAGAAGTTGGCAAAATATATGAAGGTCCTGTAACTCGTGTTGAAGAGTACGGCGCTTTTGTTGAAGTTATGCCAAATCAAACAGGTTTGTTGCATGTCTCTAAAATAAAAGATGAGCGCGTTGAGAGCGTTCCCGATTTGATTAAGGTTGGCGATGTCCTGAAGGTTATCGTAACTGAACTCGAATTTGGTGGAAAGTTCAAAATAAGTACTCGTCCAAGTGATTTCGAAAGAGATTATTCAAAAGTTGAGGCTCGTCCTCCTCGTGCTCCTCGTAATGACAGCAGAGGCAGAAGTGGTGGTCGTGATAGCAGAGGCGGTCGTGACCGTCACTAATATAAAAATTGGTGTAACGAGGCAGTCAGGTGATTTACCTCTGCCTCGCTATGCTACGCTCGGTTCCTCTGGTCTTGATATCTATGCAAATGAGTCTGTTGATATTCCACCGATGGGTGTTGCAATGGTTGGCTCAGGTCTCTCTGTCGAAATTCCAGTTGGATATGAAATTCAAGTAAGAAGTCGCAGTGGACTTGCCGCAAAAAACGGTGTTTTTGTGCTCAACTCACCAGGAACAATCGATGCCGATTACCGTGGTGAAATAAAAGTTATACTGGCAAATTTTTCAAAAGAGCTCTACAAAGTCAATCGACTTGATAGAATTGCTCAACTTATTCCGGCCCATGTTGTTCGTGCTGATTTTGCACTTTCAGACACTCTGTCTGAAACAGAAAGAGGCGACGGCGGATTTGGCCATACTGGCGAGTGAATTTAATTTATTAAGAAAGGTTGTTTATCTCTTTTTTGATTTCTCCTCAAAAAATGTCACCAAAATATCGAGATAATGTCACAAAAATGTTGTCAAACGGACTTTTGTGTTAGTTTTGTGTTAATTCTGCATTTAGCCATTGCTTTTATTATGAAGGTAATGGTTAATCATTGTGCGTGATATGAGAATATAAGAACAGTGTCATTTCGATGCACGATTTGTATTTCGGTTTGACACTTTCCGTTCAACGAGCAGGGGCAACAATGACAAAAAAAGACCACATCACTCAACTGCACGATCAGTTTTTTCTTGCAACGATGTCTGATATAAAAAATGCATCAGATTTTCTCAAGGCAAAGTTGCCAGAAGAAGTTTCAAGCAGAATTGATTTTTCTTACATTGAAGTTGTATCCCCTGTTCATCAGGATAAAAAACGGTACAGAAAACTCTATTCAGATCTTGTGATTAAGACAAAACTGAAAAACAGTGAGGTGCCTGCTGAAATATATATTCTTTTTGAACACAAAACAGAGCAACACCCACGCATCTTTATTCAGCTTTTTTCCTATATGGTTGAAATGTGGAGAGAAGATATAGAAAGAGCAAAGCGAGAGAAGACAAAAGTCTGTTTTCGTCCGATTTTCCCTTTTCTTTTCTATCATGGACCAGGAAAGTGGAAGGTTCCAACAGAGTTTTCAGCGCTGTTTTGCTGTGGTGATAAGTTGAATCAACATCTGATGAAATTTTCCTACACCTTGTTTGACACAGCAGAATGGCAGCCGACACCTTCTGAAAGAGATACGTTGAACAGAGAGCTTATTCTGCATCTTTTACTTTTTCGAGAGGCGTTTCAAAAGAACAAGAAAGTTATAAAGCAGCTGTTTGATGAGCTTGCTAAAATACAGAGAAATAAACATGATCCTGACTACTTACTAATGATTTTAACTTATCTTTCACAGAGTCAAGACCTTGACTTTGATGCAATAACGCGTTTAATAGAAGAGAGTGATATGGATGAGGAGGTTGCTATGAGCACCGTGGGCATGATGGATGTTGAAAAGATATGGAAAAGAAGTGGATATCGTGAAGGCATAGAGAAAGGCATGGAGAAAGGCATAGAGAAAGGCACACTGTCTGTTGCAAAACAGATGATACAAAAAGGATTTGATGTTTTTACGATTGCAGATATTACCAATCTTTCCATTAAAGAAATTCAGCAGATAAAAA
>JAGLDR010000023.1 GCA_023145475.1 bacterium | reverse complement strand
TGCCGCCCAGACCCCGTTCCGGTTCCGCAAGCGTTTCCCCCTCTCCGCACGGAGAGGGAAAAACGGATATTCTTATCACCCTCTCCGTGCGGAGAGGGGCTGGGGGTGAGGTCTCATTTTCCGTCGGAATTTTGATATTCTAACTTATCTTCCACTGTGATATCTTCATCAGTTTAGACAATTTTCAATAAAAATTTGCGACTCTGCTCAGATTATGGTAAAAATAAATCAGCGTTTTGATTCAGATTAGCAACTCTAGTAGGAGGAGAAGATGTCAGGTCACAATAAATGGAGCTCGATTAAGCACAAGAAAGGCGCAGCCGATGCAAAAAGAGGCAAGATTTTCACAAAAATTATTAAAGAGATTACGATTGCATCTCGCGATGGTGGTGGCGATCCCGATGCAAACCCCCGCCTAAGAACAGCAATGCAAAATGCAAAAGCCGCAAATATGCCAGTTGATAATGTTACTCGCGCCATCAAAAAGGGAACCGGCGAACTTGAAGGTGTCTCATACGATGAAATCACCTATGAGGGTTATGGTCCTGGTGGAGTTGCTTTTATTGTTGATACATTGACAGACAATAAAAACAGAACTGTCGCTGAAGTTCGTAGTATTTTTGGCAAAGCTGGCGGCAACCTTGGCGCAACAAACTCCGTCAACTGGATGTTCGAAAGAAAAGGTCGAATTATCATCCTTAAAGAGAACGCAACAGAAGAAAAATTGATGGATGCTGCACTCGAAGCTGGCGCTGAAGATGTCCTTGATGAAGATACTGTCTGGGAAGTACGCACAGAGCCAAATGATTTGTACGCAGTTGCTGAAATTATCGAAAAAGCGTTTGCTGTTGAAGAGAGTAAGCTTGCACGCATTCCACAAAATATGACCGCAGTTGAAGGAAAAGTTGCCGAGCAAGTTATTCGACTTGTTGAGACACTTGAAGATAGTGACGATGTGCAAGATGTCTGGGCAAATTTTTTGGTAGATTTCTCAAAAATGGCACAGGATTGATGTGCAAAAAGCTCTTATTCTTGGTATAGATCCGGGTAGCCGAAAGACTGGCTACGCTTTTATCTACCGAGAAAACAGCAAGTTTCATGCCGTTGACTTCGGTGTTATCAAACCAAAAACTACCATGGATTTCAAAGACCGCATTACTGAAATTTTCAGTGAAATTAATGCTCTTATCAAACTCCACCACCCTGTTGAAATGGCTATGGAAGATATTTTCTTTTCAAAGAACGCGATGAGTGCTCTTAAATTGGGGCATGTTCGCGGCGCAATAATGGTTGCCGCATCACTGAACCAACTTCCTCTTGCTGAATATTCACCAACTCATGTGAAGCAGGCAGTCAGTGGGAGCGGACGGGCGCAAAAACATCAGGTGCAGCAGATGGTCAAGATGTTATTTGGCCTTTCAGAAGTGCCACAAGAAGATGCTGCAGACGCTCTCGCTGTCGCTGTTACACACTCTTTTGAGGTAAGATTATGATTGGATATATTAGAGGAACAGTCCTTGAAAGAGAGGCAAAACAGACTATAATTTTGACTCCATCTGGTGTCGGATACGCTCTCTCAATTTCAGCAAATAGCGCAGCACACCTGCCAACAAATAAAGATGATGAGATTTCACTCTTTGTCGAGACAATTGTAAGAGAAGATGCCTTTATGCTCTTTGGATTTCATACAAAAGAAGAGCAACAACTATTTAGATTACTCAATAATGTCAACAAGGTAGGACCAAAACTCTCGTTGGCTATTTTAGGTGCCGACACTCCAGATGGCATTGTCACAGCAATTAGACGCAACGACTCTTCATTTTTTAAGAATGTCTCTGGCGTAGGCAAAAAGACTGCAGAAAAAATTATTATTGATTTGCGCGATAAGGTTGAGAATTTTACCCTTTCTAGTGGAGAACAGGTGGAAATTGTCAGCATATCATCAGCAACAAAAGAGGCGGAACAGGGGCTAATCACTCTTGGATACTCGCCACAACAGATTCGCACGGCATTGAAAAAAATCCCCAACCACGAAAAACTTACTTCTGAACAAATTCTCAGAGAAGTTCTCAATATGATGAGGCGATAATGGACGAACGAATAATAGATAGTGATGCCCCAGTCGAAGAGCGGGTAAAAGAGGAGTCACTGCGCCCTACTTCGCTTGAAGAGTATGTCGGACAGAAGGCAATTATTAATAATATATTGGTCTATATTGAGGCAGCAAAAAGGGGCGACAGACAGTTAGACCACCTTCTTCTTGCTGGCCCTCCAGGGCTTGGAAAGACAACACTCAGTGCCGTTGTTGCGAATGAACTTGGTGTTCGTATGGCGGTAACCAGTGGTCCCGCTCTTGAAAAAAAGGGCGATTTGGCCGGTCTTCTTACCGATTTAGGCGAAAAAGACATTCTCTTTATTGATGAAATTCATCGTCTATCACCGGTGATTGAAGAGTCACTCTATTCGGCGATGGAAGATTTCTTTTTTGATATTATGCTCGGCGAAGGTGCCCACGCAAAAAGTATGCGACTGCCTCTTGCTCCCTTTACTTTGATTGGTGCAACCACCAAAACAGGAACGCTCAGCTCGCCTCTGCGTGATCGTTTTCAAATCACCTTCAGAATGGAGTACTACTCTGTTGATGAACTGCAAAAAATTGTAGATAGAAGTGCCGCAATCTTGAATGTTCCTGCAACAAAAGAGGGAAGCAGAGAGATTGCTCGTCGCAGTCGAGGGACACCTCGAATTGCAAATAGATTGGTACGAAGGGTGAGAGATTTTGCAGAAATCAAAGGAAATGGCACAATAGATTTGGAAATTGCACAATACGCTCTTAAACAGATGGATATTGATGAAGATGGTCTTGATGCTATGGATCGCTCTATTCTGTCGACAATCATAAACCTCTTTGATGGTGGACCTGTTGGTGTTGACTCACTCGCTGCTTCAGTCAGTGAAGAGAGACGAACAATTGAAGAGGTCTATGAGCCATATCTTATTAAAAATGGCTATATAATTCGAACGCCGAGAGGGCGAGTCGCAACAAAAAAATCATTTGAGAAATTTGGAATTTCCCTCAGCAAACGCCAGGAGGAGACACTGTTTTGAAAAACTACTACGAAGGATTACAGAAACTAAAAGAGTGCAATCACCTTTCGATTACTCAGCTTCAAAACTATAGTTGGCACCAAAAAAGAGAGATATCAGCTCAGCTCATTCTCGCTCCTGATTTTTGGGTTACGGTTGATTATGCTATCTCACTTACTCAAGAGATTCTTAAACAGAATAAAGTAGCAGCAGAAAGAGGGATTCAGGAGATATTAAGACCTCTTTTTGAGCAGTACAATAAAAAGATATCAAAAACATATCAACGGTTATCCGATGATGAACATTTTTTTATTAAAAATGAGTTAAAAACTTTTCATCATATTGTAACACATACCATCAATCTAATCGATAAACGGGTGCCGCATTTAACCCCCAGGTTTCTCTTTATATCCTCGATTGAACACCTAAAGATTTTAGCACCAGCAGGAGATCACTGCTGTGATCCACGCACACTAGCAGAAAAAAAGTTCTCTAGCCTTTTCTCTCGTCATATCGCCTCTCAATATAGTCAATCACTTGTAGATATCATCGACAACCTTCTCTGGCAGCAACAGGTCAGAAACCATCTTCTTCCTGCTGATATTTCTCTTGCTAATGCAGCTCTTGTAACAAAATTAACTACTGCAATCAAAGAACAGTTTATTTTTGACAACTCAAGTGACTACCGAGTTGAGCAGCTTATTAGTGAGCTCAAAAAGGTTGTCAATGTCTCACTGATAAAACAGAGTTTAGAAGAGATACTCGTAGAGGTAAAAGCACATCCAGCAGAATCGCTTATCAATGCCCCTCTCTATCTTGATAAAATAGCAGAGCTTTTTATCTCTACAAAAACGGATAACACACCACGCTTTGTTGTCAGAGATTTAACCATTATTTCTCGTATAATGAACAAGATAAAAGAGGCGGTTAAAAAACAAGAGAGAGAGTTGCTCCACCAACAGTTAATTCTTGGCCTTGCGATGAAACCAATGATGGAAAATGTGATTTCCTATCTCGTTTCACCCATCGTTGGAATGAAAATGCTGATGGCATTTGAACTCATCTTTGGACTCAATGAAGCCTTTCCAAGCATCACTGCGGCACTGCCATACCAGGCAATGATTGATGACCTTATCACAGCGTTTGATGCAGAAAGAAAGAGGACGCAAAAATTCGCATCCGTTACTATTTCAGAAGAGGAAATTGAACTCTATATTGATAAAACAATGTCAAAAATAATCCTGTGAGCCACTCATCATCAACCAAACGAAAAGAGTTAGCCTTACTATTTTCTTGACTACTATGCTCTGCCATAGTATAGTTATACTGAAAACTGTTCTATGGGGGAGTATAGCTGGTGAAGAAATTGTTCTACACATTCAATCCGTGGTGGGATGATGGGTTTCAACTCAAACTCAAACAAAGAGACCACTATATAAAGAGACTATTCGCACATATTGAAAGTAGAGATATTATCCTTCTTGCTGGTTTACGGCGTGTTGGCAAGACTTCAATCATGAAATTGGCAGTTAAAGAGTTGATTGACCGAGGGATTAATAAAACAAAAATATTTTTTGTGAGTTTAGATGACTTTTTACTAAACAACAAAACAATTTTGGAAATTATTGATGAATATCGTCTGATTCACAAGATACAAAGAGAAGAAAAAATATATCTTTTTCTTGATGAAATCACCTATAAAGAGAGCTGGCAACAGCAGTTGAAAAACCTCTATGACAGAGAAAATGTCAAAATAATCGCGGGCTCCTCTAGCTCCTCTATTTTAATGGATGAGAATGCATATCTAACTGGACGAAGTCGGCGGATAGAGATAAAACCACTCAGTTTTGATGAGTGGCTTATTTTTAAGGATATCAGACTAAAAAAAGCAGATATGAACCTTATGAAAGGCTATTTTGATGATTATTTACAATCGGGAGGAATGCCCGAATATGTGATAAATGGGGATCGAGCTTATCTTCAAAATCTTGTGGAACAGTTGATTTATAAAGACATTATTGCCAAACATAATATAAAAATGAAGTCCTTGGTTAAAGAGCTCTTTCTTCTTTTGATGGAGCGAAGCGGAAAACTCTTAAGCATCAATAACATCGGCAACATATTAAATATTTCACCAAGCAACGCCAAACGACATATAGAATATTTTGAAGATTCCTTTCTCATCTCTTTGATAAAAAGATATGGAAAAACAAATGAAAAAGTTACTTCACAAAACAAAATTTATGCTGGAGATATCGGCATAAGAAACGCATACACCGGCTATAGAGATAAGGGCGCAGTATTTGAGAACTTTGTCTATATCCAGATAAAAGAGAAAAACCCTTTCTATTTTGTTGAAGACGGTGTAGAGCTTGATTTTATAACAGATAAATACTTTGGTGAACAGTATTTAATTGAATGTAAATATAATGCAGAGCTTAATGAAAAACAGAGAGTGTTATTTGATGCGTCTCCCATAAAAAACAAAATGGTCATTAACGGATATCGTGATATACATCTGCTTGACATCTAACACTCTATTTAAACTGAGGTATACTCATCAACCATCTGATTACACGCATCACAGTAGCTAACCCTACTTTTCAGAACGCTCTTATTCTTCTGATGATTCTCACCATTTCACTCCTCTCATTACAAAAGAGAGTTGCAACCCCTGCTCTCCACCGCTCTCAAACTGTTCAACTTCGTGGATTAGCCGCACTTCTTGTTATTGTTGGCCACTTTTGGGGCTATGTTGCATCGGCAAAGCCTTTGCTTATATCTCACGGAGAGACGGTGATGCTTTTTCTCTTTTTCAGTGGTTTTGGAATTGAGCTTAGCTACAGGAAACACCGGTATACTCTCAAAGAGTTTTTTAATAACAGACTCAGAAAAGTTATGGTGCCATACTGGATTGTAACACTCATTATTATTGTTGCTGACTATCTTTTTATCGATCGTGGCATCTCTCTAACAAATCTTCTGCTTACTACCGTTGGAATAAACACCTCAACGACGCTCAACCACCTTGATTACGCTCGTTGGTATATCACTTTTCTTCTTATATGGTATCTTGTTTCATGGATTTCTCGTGAGTTCTCAAACAGGAATAAAACACTCTTCTTGTTAGCGGCAATCATCTCCCTTTTTGTCTGGTATAGACCATTCACCTTTTCGCATCAATTCCTTGCCTATCCTCTGGGTGTTTTTGCCGCACTGCACTATAAAAAGATTAAGAAAAAAGAGTTTTCTTTGTGGCAACTTCTCACAATTGGACACATTCTTCTCTCGCTCTGGGCTGGGGGGAAAGTTTTGGCTCTTCCTGCGTCATACGGATATATCCCGTGGACAGAAGCCACACATGAAGTTGCAACTGAGCTGCTTAACCTTCTCTTTTTAGGTGGCGTACTCTCTATTGCTGCCGCCTTTGGAAAGATGGGCCTTCAAAGCCGTTTTTTACTCTTCTCTGGCAATATCTCCTACTATATCTTTTTGTTACACGGCGCTTTTCTTATCAAATACAATCCTATCACTGCACTTCTGCCTGATGCGCAGCCGTGGGTGATTTTGCCACTCTTCTTTCTCTTTATCTTTCTGCTCTCTAGCGGGGTAAAAAAGATGACAGAAACGCTCCTCAACAGGGTATAAATCTTTTGACATACTGAGTAAAAGCTCTATTCTATCCAGAGTATGAGTATTGCAAGTATGAGCATACTGGCAAAAACTATTCTATCGTAAAGGAGATAAAAGATGAAACAAAAAGCCCTTGACTACCACCGCTATCCGCAACCAGGTAAAATTGCTATAATTCCGACAAAACCGTGTAAAACACAAGAGGATTTGGCACTTGCATATACCCCTGGTGTCGCCTCCGTATGCGAAGAGATTGCAAAAAACCCTGAAAGTGCCTATCTCTACACAGGAAAGGCAAATAGTGTCGCCGTCATTACCGATGGAACGGCTGTTCTTGGCCTTGGCAACATCGGTCCACTCGCATCAAAGCCAGTGATGGAAGGAAAGTCGCTTCTCTTTAAACAGTTTGCCAATATTGACAGTGTTGATATTGAGTTAAATACCTCATCGCCAGAAGAGACAATTGCAGTAATTGCAGCAATGGCTGATACATTTGGTGGAATAAACCTTGAAGATATAGCGTCGCCACACTGCTTTGAAATTGAAAAGAAGCTTATAGAGATGCTCGACATTCCTGTCTTTCACGATGATCAACACGGCACAGCAGTTATCGCAGGAGCTGGCGTGCTCAACGGCCTTGAGATTGCAAACAAATCAATTAAAACGGCAAAAATAGTCATCTCTGGCGCAGGAGCCGCAGGCGTTTCTATCCACAACCATCTTATTTTACTCGGCGCTGAAAAGAGCAACATCTTTGTATATGATAAAGACGGAGTCCTTTTTGAAGGGCGAAAAGAGCAGATTGGACCGTGGCACAAACAGCTGTTCAAGCCAACAAGCGCGAGAACACTTGCTGAGCTTATGAAAGATGCCGATGTTTTTATCGGCGTATCAGTTGGCAACATTGTAACTGCGGATATGGTTGCCTCAATGGCGATTGACCCCATTATCTTTCCGATGGCAAATCCAACACCTGAAATTGATTACAATACCATTATGGCAACAAGAAAAGATGCAATCGCTGGCACAGGAAGGAGTGATTTCCCCAATCAAGTCAACAATGTGCTTGGTTTTCCTGCAATTTTTAGAGGAGCACTTGATGTGCGAGCTTCAAAGATAACAGAGGGGATGAAAACAGCGGCAACACACGCTCTAGCCAATCTTGCCAAACTCCCTGTTCCTGAGGAAGTTCTCAAGCCGTACGGACTTACTGAACTCTCTTTTGGGCGCGACTATATCATTCCAAAACCGTTTGATCCACGAGTGGTTATTGAAGTCTCAAAGGCAGTTGCACAGGCGGCAATTGCAGAGGGAATTGCACGAACTACTTAACCTTCCAAATCCCATCTATAAAATGAACTTGATCTGCTATATCAGGTTGATACAAAATATCGTCACCGTGCATTTCAACACGAATCTCTTGATGAGGAAAGGATAAAACAGCTTGAGCAGTCGGCTTCAACTCACTTTCAACTGTCGGACGAATCATAATAAAAAGCGATGGCGTTACAATGTGACGAATTGAGTTGCTCTCTGCAACAAGTGGCAAATCTTCAACCTCTTTTAGAAGCTCATCCATCCCCTGTTGCATAAACTGCTCTTCACAACGAAGCCAGAAAACTTTTGACGCACCAGCGGCAAGCATACGACCGGTATCTTTGTGAGGATGCTCACCCTTTTCCTCGTCTAAAATCCAGCCATTCTTCGTCTTTTTTCCATCACGAATCACAGTGATTTTTGCAGCAACAAGTGGAATGCCCGCGCGAGTTACCGACTTGATAACCCGCGTAGAAAAAGCCGTTTTACCGATATGTTTTTGAGTCGCTCCGACAAGGAGCATTTGATTTAGTTTCATAAATTAGCCCATAAATGGATAGCGGAAATCTCTTGCAGGAACAAAGGTCTCTTTAATTGTGCGTGGAGATGACCATCTAATCAAATTGAGATAGCTTCCAGCTTTATCATTTGTTCCACTTCCTCGTGCGCCACCAAATGGTTGTTGACCAACAACTGCGCCCGTTGGTTTGTCATTGATATAGAAGTTTCCAGCTGAATTTCTGAGTGCTTTAAACGCAGTCTGAACAGCCATTCTATCGTATGCAAAAATACCACCAGTCAATGCGTACATCGAAGTTTTGTCACAAATCTCAAGTGTCTCTTCAAATTTGTTGTCTTCGTAAACATATACTGTCAAAACAGGGGCGAAAATCTCTTCAACCATTGATTCATAGTTTGGAGTTTTAGCAAGAATGACTGTTGGCTCAACAAAGTATCCAGTTGTCTTGTCGCCACCACCACCGATGATAACTTCAGCGTCTGCACTCTCTTTTGCACGGTTGATAAAGGTCATTGTATTGTCAAAACTTGCTTCATCAATAACGGCGTTCATAAAGTTTTTGTAATCTTTTACATCGCCAACTTTTATCTCACTAATCATACCTTCCATACGAGAGCGAACTTCGCCCCACAGTGAAGCAGGCACATACATTCTTGAAGATGCTGAACACTTTTGACCTTGATATTCAAAAGAGCCACGAACAGCACCAACAGCAACCTCTTGAGGATCTGCTGAACTATGCACGAAGATAAAATCTTTTCCGCCAGTCTCGCCAACAATTCTTGGATAGCTGCGGTAAGAAGAAATATTTTTTCCAATTGTCTTCCACATACTTTGGAATGTCAAAGTAGAGCCAGTGAAGTGGATTCCAGCAAGATGCTCGCTTGCAACAACAGGATTTCCAACTTGTGCGCCACGGCCAGGAAGAAAGTTGATAACGCCTTTTGGAAAGCCAGCCTCTTCAAACAATCTCATCAAATACCATCCAGAGAGCAGTGATGTTGAAGCAGGTTTCCAAAGAACAGTGTTTCCCATAAGTGCAGGAGCAGCAGGAAGATTGCCAGCAATTGAAGTAAAGTTAAATGGAGTAATTGCAAAGACAAAACCCTCAAGAGCACGATACTCAACTCTATTCCACATTCCCTGAGGATTGTGCATTGGTTGATCGCTATAAATTTGCTGAATATAGTATGCGTTAAAACGGAAAAAATCGGCAAGTTCAGCAGCTGCATCAATCTCTGCCTGATAGGCATTTTTTGACTGATTCAACATTGTTGAAGCATTAAGGATATAGCGATATTTTGTAGTAATCAGTTCGGCAGCACGAAGAAAAATAGCCACTCTATCAGTCCATGCCATCGCTTCCCACTCTTTTTTGGCCTTTTGAGATGCCTCAATTGCCATCTTAACCTCTTTCTCTCCTGCTTGGTGCGCATTAGCAAGAATGTGACCATGCTCATGAGGACAGACAGCAGCCGTCGTCTTACCAGTTGTGATATATTCACCACCAATAACCAACGGAATCTCAAGTGTTTCACTGTATTGACGATTCAATTCAGCATTTAAAAGCTCTCTCTCTTTACTTCCGGGAGCGTATCCCAAAACTGGTTCATTTTGTGGAGTCGGAACGGAAAAAATTGCGTTACTCATTGTACACCTCTTTGAAAAATATTATTGGTATCGTTGTTTTAATACAGACAACATATCTGCTGTTGTCTTCTCTAAATTATACTCATGTTTCCAACCCCACTCATCTCTTGCAGCGGAATCATCCATTTTGTTTGGCCAACTGTTTGCAATTGCCTGGCGCACTTCATCAACATCATAACTCATAGCGAAGTTAGGAATTGCTTTTTTTACACTTGCGGCAATCTCTTCTGGATCAAAACTCATCGCAGCGACATTAAAGCAATTGCGGTGAATCAATTTTGCAGGGTCAGCTTCCATCACTTCGATAGCTGCACGAGTTGCATCAGGCATATACATCATATCCATATAGGTTCCAGCGCCGATATTCGAGACAAAAGAGCCTTTTTTGATGGCATCATAATAGATTTGGACTGCGTAGTCTGTTGTGCCACCACCGGGAAGTGTTACATTTGAAATAATTCCAGGGAAACGGACACCACGAGCATCAACACCATATTTTTGGTGGTAGTAGTCAGCAAGAAGCTCGCCAGCAACTTTTGTCACACCATACATTGATGTTGGGCGTTGAATGGTATCTTGTGGTGTGTTGTCTGGAGGTGTTGACGGGCCAAACGCGCCAATTGAACTTGGCGTGAAAAGTGCAAGTTTATGCTCTCTGCTTATTTCAAGCAAATTCATAAGTCCACCCAAGTTGATATCCCAACTCAATTGTGGTTTTGTCTCACCAACAGAGCTCAGCAGAGCGACCAAATTATAGATGGTATCAATGTTATACTTTTTTATAACACTTACCGTCTTTGGAATATCCAAAATATCAATCTGCTCACACGGGCCAACTCGTAAGGAATCTGGCATTGCTGAAAGCGCACAAAGATCTGCAGCTACAACACTATCCACACCATACACTGCACGAAGAGCAGGCACAAGCTCAGAGCCAATCTGCCCTGCAGCACCCATAACTAAAATTCTTTTCATAGCAACTCCTTAT